>JAYTVL010000487.1:0-1230 GCA_043744075.1 Pirellula sp.
TCCCCCAACGCGGCCACAAACGGAAATGGCATCATGAGATTGCCTCGATAAAGCGGCAGATAACTACAGCCATTGAACCAAAGAAGAAAGAAGCCTGCGCTAGGCTTGCGATCATTCACTACGAAATGCAGCAGAACAAAGTCCGAAAGTCCCGGGAGTATTCTTTCGTACTATTTGAGGAACAAGATGTGGTGGGTCGTTTATCGAAGTTGGCAAGAGCCGCATTCAGCCAGGGGACCGAAGCGGGCAAATAGGAATGTGCAGTCGCGAAAAAGCGAGGCTCACTCCTACGTCCACCTAGCCACTCAAGTGGTTTAGCACTTGAAGCACACCGTTCAAATGGGCCATTCGCGGGCCATAACGGTCTAGAAATTCCGCGAATACATAATCGCTGTCGGTCAGCGCGTCTTTGGAATCGGCGACTTCGTCGGCGAGATTCTGTAGGAATTCTGTCTGTACATTTGACAACGTCTCTAAGGCTTCTTTGCAGGATCGGACCAATTTTGGGTGGGCATTCCGCCATTGGGAGAGCTCATTTTGCCGCTGCGAGTTGGCTTGATTGCTAGCTTGCAAAACCTGTTTGTTCACCTGCAGGATTTGGTCCAACAATTGATTTTGCCTTTGCTGGGATTCGATCAGTTGTCGCGTTAACGCTACCAACGCCGCACCGACTTCCGCTGGCCGGGGTGGGGTATTTGAGGATGCGTCGGCTGAAACATCGATACTGAAGACTGGGGAATATTGTGCTGGATCGTGGGCCATGGTGATTGCGCAATCTGTTCAACGTGAGTATGACGAAACCGGCTGGATCAATTCAGATTTTCTCAAGTTCTGGGAAATCCTAGTATAGTCGTGTTGCAGCGCAAAAGTCGAGCATCCCGATCGGGCTTTTGTAAACTTTGAGGATTGAATCGCTTATAACCATTGCTCCGGATGGTAGGCGAAGTCCGGTCGCACTGAACGAATCGTTGGAAGACAGACGAAGCTATCCTGCCAGCCGAGTTTTTCGGAAGGCGCATCCTGGTCGGATCTCGGATGAAAGTTGGTATGGAAGCAAATACACACAACAAGATGATCTCCCTTGGTTTCGTAACGGTTCGCCATCATCCTGCCCACGGGTACTTTGGCGGCTATCTGATAGTCAATAGTCTTGCACGACCGTTAGAATTTCACTGCACGCTCCCGGTCCAACCGACTCGAGCACAGCAAATCCTTTACGGTAGCACGCTC
>JAYTVL010000488.1:0-3906 GCA_043744075.1 Pirellula sp.
AGAACGGGAGTTCGGACGCCCAATTGTATGTAGTACGCCAAAACGCATCCGTCGGGGACAAGCCCCGAACGGATGGGCTAGCGATATGGTCTAAGTCTACTGTTGTTCGAAACAAAAGAGACTCGATATAAATCAGAAAGAAATGTCGAAACTGCTATTTGTCGCACAGCCCAGCTAGCCCCTCAGGCTCAATCCAAGAAACCGTAGGGAACCTCCGGTTTCTTGCAATAGCGCCATGCCGCTCACATCGCCGCGACGCTTTCGGCGAATGTTTAATTCCACCCAAACGTGACCAGTAGTGTGCTTGAGAGTATATACTACAAGCTTCAATCCAGGTCGAATGTAAAATTATTTTTGGACTTATCTGCATCCACAGTGGCAGTCTTGCCGGACTTGCTTGCGTCACCGTACTTCTCGGGAATGGGTGACACTATTTTCTTAGCTCCGTCCATGCCAGGCATTACTGGAATCTCGTCCGGAACATATTTGAAAGCGACTGTGTAACTTCCGACCATGGCACCATCGCCCGGATCTTTTGTTTGAAGCTTGAATTTCCCACTCGCGTCGGTGGTGCCTTCTGCGAGCATCCCCCCCGCACCTGGCATAAACATGACATTGATCTTCCCGATGGGTTTTCCCTTGTAGTTGACGACTCCGCCGCCTGGCACAAGCTTTGGACCGTCCGCTCCTCCACAACCAATCAACATACCACATGCACAAATTAGGAGGCCCAAATAATTCAATCGTTGATATAGCAAGACATTCTCTCCACAATGAAAAACGGTTAGCAAACTCAATTCGAAACAAAATAGAATGCCTAGAAGCGATCGCTTCTAGGCATGTCGTCGTACGTAATCCTCAAGATTCGCGTAGCCGGAGTTGCAAGACTTCGGTTTTTGATTGGCTAAACCTATTTCTTGCGAATCCAGCTACTACAAAACAAGACTTGAAGACGCACTAGTTATTATCGGCAGCGACTTCACCGGAACTTACTGTCGCATACGCTCGATAAGTTAGTGTATCGATGCTATCGCTCACGAAACGAACGCTGCCATCACCCAAGGCGAATTGCCCACCGCCTGTGTGCCGGCTGGCGAATCCGTAATTGTTTGGCCAGTCGCCTATGTTCTTGGCCACCTTCAAAACTCGGTTGAGCGGGATTGCACAAGTTGCCGTAACAGCGTTGGGGTTGTACCACCAGTTCCACTGGCTCCAACCTGGCATAGCTTCACCGATTATGTAAGTGTTCGACGTGCCGTCGGAAAGGTCTCTCATCTTCGTAGTGGCATTAACGTTAACTTGGTTGGAACTTATTACACCGTTGCCATAATTCAATCCATCGTTTTGACCGGCATTCTTTCCACCAACTGCTGTCACGCCCGTGTTTTTCCAGGCAAAAACGCCCCAATCCCAATTGCTACCAGCACAGGCTTTGTAACTGGTGGTCGCCCATTCGTCAGCGGGAGCGGCGGTTTCATTCAAGTCTGAACGGGAAGGGAGAATACCGCCCCCATTCGAATCGTCCGACGGGCAAAGGAAAGACGGAATGATTGTCTTTGCAACAAGCCTGTTCTTTCCAACAGGGGTCGTAGGAGCACTAGTTCTGGGTTGAAGTCCAATAGTGACATTGAAATCAATATTGTTGTACAAATTGGTCTGCTCGATATACGGGAGGACCATCTGCATCCAGCTCTTGCCAGAATTCGCGATGCCTGGACCATCATTACCGTACGGGGCTATGCCTCGCTTGGCATAATTGATCGGAAAGGACTTGGTGCTGCTTTCGTAGTTGTGAAACGCAAGACCAAGTTGCTTTAGGTTGTTGGAGCATTGCATCCGTCGAGCCGCTTCGCGAGCGGCTTGAACAGCCGGCAAAAGCAATCCAACAAGAATACCAATGATCGCAATAACCACTAAAAGTTCGACCAGTGTAAAAGCCGGTCTGGGACGAAGGGAATAACGCACGGAAAGCTCCTCAAAAAAAACTGGAAATACTCCCGATGCCACTAGGCACGGGGTTAGGGCACGAAGTTGTGCATTGTAAGTGTATTGTCAATCAAATGCAAGCGATGGCAAAAAAAAATTTGGGCTAGCGCTTTCAACCTGTCAAGCTGAAAAAGACAGCTCATCCATCCCAAAGGGACTCATGCCTTCATCCATAAGGGATTATAGCCATTAGCCGGGGGTCGCGCAGCGCACCCCCGGACAACGTTGATTCGCGTTCTCACCGACCCCAACGGGGTCGCAGCATCCAATAGCTGCGACCCCGTTGGGGTCGGTGCATCGTGGCGTTTCGTCGTCCGGTGGTGTCGCTGCGCTCAACCACCGGCTAATTGCTTTGACCCTTTCAGGGTCGATCCTAAGCGGCTCCCTTGCGCCGTTTTTCGCCAGAACCCAATGCAATACAGACTGCGATCACTACCGGGAATAGCACCAACCAAATTGCCTGACTCGTGTCACTATCAGGAATGACTCGGTTCATCGTCGTGCCGATTGAGAACTGCGCGGTCAGGACCACGTAAAGCATTGCTCCCAGAACTCCCCCACAGAGACCAGAAATTCCCCCGATCAGTGACTTGCCAACACTGCGGACAGACCCGGTTCCAAGTCCAACACCTAGCCCAATCAGGCCCCACAATAGCGAGTATCCAATTGTCGTTTGCCACATACTATCGAGCTTGATACCCATTATCAGCAGGTCTTTTCCATTGGATTCACGCAAATTGTTGAACATCCAATTGCTCAAGTTTGCACCTAAGACGCCCATGGCTGCTGATCCCACTACGGCAACAATAATTGCCTTGACAGATCTTGCTCCAAAAGAAAATACGACGCAACTGGCACCGAAAACTGCCCCTATGACTCCAAACACGATCGAAAAGTTCTTGCCGTCAACTTCGACTCTAGCCTTGTCCAGTCTTTCATAAATCCAGGAAGGCCCCGCCTCAGGAACGTTTGCGATTTCCTCTGGCACAATAAAAATCGGATACATAGTTTTTAACACAATGTAGCCCAGTCCAGCAGCAAACAATGCCGCCAAGACTAAACGCAAAAAACTTGGGGGCCAATGTCCACCCAAATTGGATTGGGTCGGACTATTCAAATCGCTAACACTTTTTTCTTCGGACTGCATTTTTGCCTCAGGGTTGTTGAAGGTTTCCGCACTGTTGTACCTCGATATTGTCGTGTTGCGAAGTTCATTTGCAATACAATGCACTGGCAGTCGCTTTGCAAAGTGCGGAAAATCCGATCGTTCGGCATCTGCCTAACGTTAGCGACAGCCTGCACAAAGTGAGGAGCATAACAATCTGCACACGAGCCCGAAGCATGTATCCGGAAAGCATAACAATTCACGGGTCAAGCCTCGGCTGTCCGACAAATTGCAATTTACGAAAAATGCATTGATGCGAGTTTTGTTCCGTTCTGCGATCTGGCCTTTAGGTTGGTCGGGGGCTTGTCCCCCACCAACCTTGTTTTGGCGTACTAACGGCCGGCACTCGCGAATCGACCCGTTCCCCTTGGCTTTGCTCGCTGGAGGCGAGCAAAGCCAAGGGGAACGGAAGTTGGACGCCTATCTTAGTACGCCAAAACGCATCCGTCGGGGGCAAGCCCCGAACGGATGGGCTAGCGATATTGCCTAACTCTATTGTTGTTCGGAACAAAAAAGACTCGATATAAATCAGAAATTTCGAAACGGCTATTTGTCGCACAGCCCAGGACAAGCCTGTGGTATTGCCCGAATCCCGCAGCCTTGCGCTGACGTGATAAACGATGTTGTAAAAAGTTGCGTCATAGTTCACGTTGTTTGCTCCCGGGACGGGATGAATACCAAACGGCGGCGTTAGTCGTGAAAACGTCGGGCTCGGGGGAATTCCTTTGATTTATGGAGTTTCCCAGTCATGGCGG
>JAYTVL010000489.1:0-3892 GCA_043744075.1 Pirellula sp.
AGACCTGAAGGCCACATCGCCGAAGGGAACAAAACTCGCGTCAACGCATTTTTCGTGAACTGTTATTTGTCGCACAGCCCAGGCTCTGCCTGCCGAACCGACGACAATTCGAGATTCGGTACTAGCAGTATGCGAGGCAGAGCCTCGAAAGCCATGCGTTCCCAGGCGAGAGCCTGGGAACGAGCATTTTCGATACCGGCGATCAGCGAGAAGTGTCGAAAAATCATCTGTTTTTGACATTTCTCGCGTCTCGCAAGTGTTCACCGAATGAACCTGCGTAAAATATCAGTCTGTGGAGTACCCGACTCAAGATTGCGATACCTGACAAAAAATGCGAATCGATATGAACTACCAATCTTTTAGCCAGATCTGTTTGTCGTTTGCCTTGCCCTTGATGACGCCCCTAGCGTTTGCCGATGACTTTGTATGCAATTGGACTCATGGGCCTATCGTGATCGATGGCAACGACGACGAGAAAGCTTGGTCCAATGCGGCCGTCATTGATGGATTTCGCATTCCGGACAGCGCCTCGCCGGTCCCTAAGACTGCCACGCGCGCTCGATTGCTTTGGGATCGGCAGTTCTTATACTTCTTCGCGGAGCTGGAGGACCACGACCTGTTCGCAGATATCACAGAACACGACGGTCAGACCTGGAGTAACGATGTATTTGAAATCTTTTTGAAACCGAGCCGAGAAGCAAACGGATACTACGAGTTTCAAGTGAATGCCGCCGGGACAGAAATGGATATGTTCCTTCCCGATCAAAAAAGCGGCGGTTTCAACGCGCTCAAAGCGAATAACGACTTTCATTGGAAGACACAAGTTCGACGCAAAGGGACGCTGAACGAGCGAGATGATCGAGACCAGTCTTGGTCGGTGGAGGGCCGAATTCCTTGGCTCGATTTTATGCCCACAGGCGGCCGACCTGGACTCGATGAAGTTTGGAAGATGGCACTATGTCGCTATGACTACACGCTGGGCCAGAAACCAGAGTTAAGCAGCTGTGCTCCTTTAACCAAACTCAATTTCCATCGCTACGAAGACTACGCTACGATTCGCTTCGCGTCAGGCAGCGAAACGGATTCAACGATGAAACTACTTCGAATGCGGTCGCATTTTGCGGATTCTAAGGTTGTCGGTTCGCCGGAGCCGCCGCTCCCCTACCGAGCCGTGCGAGCCTATCCAGATCTCAAGTTGGATTGGCCGATCGATGTCAAAGTAGAGCCGGGTAGCCGTCGTTTTATCGTCATCGAAGAAAAGGGATCGTATGGTCCGACCAAAATCATGCGATCCACAGACACGTCCAACCAAACAGAATTGGAATTGCTCCATGAGACGAAAGGAGTTGCTTACAGTATCGCCTTCCATCCGAAATTTCTTGAAAACGGGTTCATGTACATTGGAAGCAATGGCAAAACGGAAGGTGAAAAAAACAGGAGCCGAATCATTCGCCATACACTGTCGAGGTCAGTACCGTTCGGTTTGATTGGTGACGAGCTAACGATTATTGATTGGGACTCGAATGGGCATAATGGAGCCGCCGTCACCTTCGGCAATGATAGGATGATGTATGTTACGTCCGGCGATGGAACCTCCGACTCGGACACGAATGTTACAGGTCAAGATTTGACGAAGATGCTTGCCAAAGTCATGCGCATCGACGTGGACCACCCGGATGACGGGAAAACGTATTCCGTTCCAAAAGACAATCCGTTCGTCAACGTTGCCGACGTAGTTCCCGAGACTTGGGCCTATGGATTTCGTAACCCATGGCGAATCACAACGGACATAAAGACGGGACACATCTGGGTCGGCAACAACGGTCAAGACATGTGGGAGCAAGCTTACCTAATTGAGCGAGGAGCCAATTACGGTTGGTCGGTTTTCGAAGGGGGACATCCGTTCTATACGAAACGAAAGCTCGGCCCGACACCGCACGTATTTCCGACGGTTGATCATCCGCATAGTGAATCGCGATCACTTACCGGAGGGGTGGTGTATTACGGAAAAAAGTTGCCAGATTTGCAGGGGGCTTATATATACGGCGACTATTCGACGGGAAAACTTTGGGGGATCAAACACGATGGCAATGCAATTATTTGGCATCGGGAAATTGCGGATACTCCATTCCAGATATCAGCCATCTCGGTCGATGCGGATGGCGAGCTGATCGTGGTGGACCACCGCGGCGACAAACAGGGAGGCCTTTATCATTTGGAGCCTACCGTTGCCGACTCAACTCCAAACCGATTTCCGAGATTGCTGAGTGAAACAGGCCTGTTTCAACAGGTTGACGAACACAAGGTCACTGCGGGACTTATTCCTTACACTATCAATGCTCCCTTCTGGTCTGATGGCGCCATGAAGTCGCGGTTCATCGCTTTGCCGAAGGACGGTCAGATAGAAATGCCGGACCAATGGGCTTGGCAGTTCCCCGAAAAAACCGTGATTGTAAAGTCTTTTGAATTGGAAATGGTCGCGGAAAATCCTGCTTCAAAAAAGCGGATTGAAACACGATTGCTAGTCAAAGAACAAGGGGAATGGGTTGGATACTCATACGCTTGGAACGATCAACAGACTGAGGCCGTGCTGGTTGAGTCTGCTGGGAAGGACAAGGATTTTTCCATACGAGAGGCCGCCGGAGTGCGAACGCAGAGCTGGCACTATCCAAGCCGGACGGAATGCATGGTTTGTCATACGCGGGCCGCAGGCTATGTGCTTGGTCTATCCACCGTGCAAATGAACAAGGATCACGACTACGGAGCTGGTGCGACGGCCAATCAAATCGATGCACTTGAAACCATGGGAGTGCTAAAAACGAATTGGGTCTCTCATGCTCAAGATGCGCTGCGAGCTCAGATGAAGTCCGATGAGAAATCGAAAGAGGAGATTGACTCGCACATTAGCAATTTGAAGGAAAGTGATGGGCAACGAAGCGTACTCGTGAACAGCATGATGGGAAAAACGGGTGCCGAAAATCGCAAGCTAGTCGATCCGTACGATTCCAATGCGGATCTAGATCTGCGGGCGAGGTCGTTTTTGCATGCCAATTGTGCTTACTGTCACATTGAAGCAGGTGGTGGAAATGCCAAAATGAATTTGGCTTTCTATGGTGGTGGGAAAGAGCAGATGAGAATAGTAGATGTAGAGCCCACGCATCACCATTTCGACAAAGCCGATGCCAAGCTTATCGCATCAGGCTCGGTTGAACGATCTGTTTTATTGCATCGAGTTGGCATTCGCGGGCCTGGCCAGATGCCACAACTTTCGACGAATCGCATTGACGAAAAAGGACTGGAGATGCTTAAAGAATGGGTATCGCAAATGCTATAGCTAGTTAATGTTTAACCGATCGAGGCCATTAAGCCTCGATCGCCATGTTTAACCCGCGCAGCGGCTGGCGGGCGATCAACGTAGCTTAGGCTTCCAGCCTGAGAATCCAAGAAAGACCCACACAGGCAAGGCCTATGCTACTACCGGTATATTCCAGTCTCCCGCTCGCGCTAGTGCCAAAACGCTTAAGTCCCTTTCACTAGTTTGGAGCTTTCTGAGCCTGAGGCGCGAGCCGATTTCCAGCGGCGTGGCTCGGCTAGCGCCTCAGGCTCAATACAAGAAACCGGAAGGAACTTCCGGTTTCTTGCACTAGCTGGGCTGCGCGACAAATAGCAGTTTTAGAAAAATGCGTTGATGTGAGGTTTGTTCCGTTCTGCGATCTGGCCTTTCAGGTTGGTCGGGGGCTTGTCCCCCACCAACCTTGTTTTGGCGTACTAACGGCTGACACTCGCGAATCGACCCGTTCCCCTCGGCTTTGCCCGCCTCCGGCGGGCAAAGCCGAGGAGAACGGGAGTTCGGACGCCCAATTGTATGTAGTACGCCAAAACGCATCCGTCG
>JAYTVL010000490.1:0-13847 GCA_043744075.1 Pirellula sp.
ATAGTTCTGAAGCATATTCGCACCGGAATCGCCATCGCCAAGATCATTGGGTGTTACACCGATCGTGCCTAGATCAATTCCCAATCCGGCATTTGCGAATATGGAATTCCGACGAATTGCATTGCCGGAGCCTGACGTAGATCGTACGCCATTGCCAAGATTAAAAGCGATGATGTTGCCCATCCCAGCCGTGATTCCGCCTAGGAAATTGTCCTTCGCGTCAGTCTCGAAAAGCACACCGTCAAGAGCGTTACCGATGGGCTTAGTTCCAGTCAAATCCGTTCCGATCAAGTTTCCGAATAATACGTTTCCGGTAGCACCTAAGCCGTGGATTATTATGCCTTCGAGATTGTTGCCAGAAATTAGATTACCAGCACCAACGGCTGATCCGCCTATCGTATTATTCGAAGCAGATCCCGGACTGAAAGTTACTTCCGCATTGCCTAGATAGATACCCCGTCGCGTATTTCCAAGATCTTTAGTTCCGGAAACATCGGTACCGATATAATTACCTTGAACCAGATTATTAGTCGTCGCTGTGCCGAAGATCGAAACCCCGTTCGTGTCATTTCCGGAGATAATGTTCCGAGCCTCACGAACTTCGCCGCCAATTCTATTGTTCTTGGCTCCACCTCCGACATTGACTCCACTGAATGAATTACCGAGGTCGATTGCCCCGGAGATGTCCGTGCCGATCAAGTTTCCTTGTACCACGTTCCCGTCCACGCCGGCGCCAAACAGGTATACACCCGCGCCTTTGTTTCCGGAAATTAGATTACCCGAGCCGATCGATAGACCTCCGATCGTATTGTTTCCTGCTTCATTTGAGATATAGACCCCGCTTGACGAATTTCCTAAATCGAGCGTGCCCGAAACATCGGTGCCGATGTAGTTTCCTTGAACCAAATTGTCGCGCGTGCCCGTCCCGAAAATCGAAACGCCAGAATATTCGTTTCCGGAAATTACATTTCGTGCGCCTGCCGATGTCCCGCCTACCGTGTTGTTGGTGGCGCTTTCAGCGATTGCAACGCCGTCGTATCGATTGCCACGATCAAGCTTTCCAGAAACGTCCGTACCAATGTAGTTTCCTTGAACGAAATTGTCTCGAGTACCAATTCCATATATTACGACTCCTCTATAGTTATTGCCCGAAATTATGTTTCGTGCAGTAGCTGAAGTTCCACCTACAGTGTTATTTGTTGCGGAGTCACTGATTGCGACCCCATGGTATCGGTTACCAAGTTCCAACGTTCCCGAAACGTCCGTGCCGATATAGTTTCCTTGAACCAAATTGTCGCGAGTGCCGGTGCCGAAGATCGAGATTCCTGAATAGTCATTTCCTGAAATAACATTTCGTGTGCTAGTTGATGTCCCACCGATAGTATTATTGGTCGCGCTTGTGCTGATAGCGACTCCATCGTATCGGTTGCCAAGATCAAGCGTTCCTGAAACGTCGGTGCCGATGTAGTTTCCTTGTACCAAATTGTCGCGAGTGCCAGCGCCATAGATCGAGACACCCGAATAGTCGTTACCGGAAATAACGTTTCGAGAGCCGAGAGTGGTTCCTCCGACAGTGTTGTTGTTCGTTAGGCCTCCTGACGTTGCACCAAACAAATCGACCCCACTCCAAGCGTTGCCAATGTCTAAGCTTCCGGAATAGTCCGTGCCGATGTAGTTGCCCATAACCGTGTTGTCGTGAGTGCCAGATCCGTAAATAACAATGCCGCGTTGATCGTTTCCAGAAATTAAGTTGCCGTCATTAACTGAGGTACCACCAACGATGTTATTGGTTGGGCCATTCTGAATGACAACTCCCTCCCATTTGTTTCCTAGATCCATAGTTCCAGTGACGTCAGTGCCGATGTAGTTGCCAAGGACTTGATTATTCGTTGCGCCTACGCCAATGATTTGAATTCCGCTGTTGGCGTTGCCGGAAATTAAATTGCGAGCGCCAAGTTCTGTTCCACCGATGATATTACTTGAGGCAGAACCTGGACTGGGTGGGTTGAAACCTTCGCCGGCTCCAACATAGATTCCGCTGTACAAGTTTGGAATTGAAATCGTTCCTGTCACATCCGTGCCAATAAAATTCCCTTGAACAAGATTTCCAGAGGTACCGGAGCCAACCATCGCTACTCCGTAGTTGTTATTTCCTGAAATAATGTTGCGAGCTTGCAAGGATTTGCCGCCAATGGTATTGTTCGAACCATTTTTGATAAACAGACCAGTAAATGTGTTGCCCAAGTCGAGCGTGCCAGAGAGGTCCGTGCCAATCAAGTTACCCTGAATGAAATTGTCGTTGCTCGCCTGAAACAAGACGCCACCGCTATTGTTTCCCGAGATCACGTTTCCAGCACCCGGTGTCGTCCCTCCGATCATATTGTTTGAGCTACTGCTTTCTAATTCCACACCATGAAAACTATTCGGAATGATCTTGGTACCCGAAACATCGGTTCCGATAAAGTTGCCTTGTAGGATGTTGTTCTTGGAAGTGATGAGTCTTGTTCCAAAGTTGTTGTTTCCGGAAATGACATTTCTCAAGCCCGGAAAGAGCCCGCCTATAGTGTTATTCGACGATCCCAGCTCCGCACGCACACCATCAACGCCATTACCCTGATCGATTGTTCCGCTGATATCCGTGCCGATGAAGTTTCCTACAATCAGGTTATTGCCACCCTGACGTAGAACAATTCCGCTATTCGTGAAACGATTGATAACCAACCCGCGAATAGTACTCCCACCGGCGGTAATCGTGAGGCCATCGGCGAAGCCGGCACCCGCTCCATTGAGTTCAATAATCGGTTTGTCAACGAATCCCGGCTGAGTGGTGCCATCAATCGTGACTGGATCGGTGATAGTCGGCAGTGGACTTAACACGTTAATTGTCTTAGGTCCAGTTCCAAGAATATCGAATACGATCGTGTCCTTTCCAGGACGGCTGTTCGAAATAAGTATGGCTTCACGCAACGTACCGAAACCGGAGTCGTTGGTGTTTGTTACTCTCAGCACTGTTGCGGAAAATGGATCGAGCAAAGAAAACGATGTGTTCGACGTAACTGTGTTGTTACCCCGATCGACGCCAAATACCGTTAATTGATAAACACCAGAGTTCATCGCATTGAACGACGTGCTCACACATTGGTTATCCTGATAATACTGTTGGCTTGTTATTCCGATATTGGTGCCACTCCGACTAATTCCAACACTTACAATTGCCATCGGCTCAGAGAAACATGCCTCTACTCGTTGCAGTCCACTCGGACGAATCGAGACGTCGGCAGGATCAATTCCAATGATCGTCGGTGATGTTGAGTCATCAAGCAAATTAATCGTCAAACTTGGAGATTCGATCTGAGATCCGTTAGCCAACGTTACACGTGCTCGAGACGTAAATGAACCGTTCACATAATTCGGAAGAATCTTTGTGAATTGATACGGGCGTACCGTATCCGTATCTGTGGAAGTTGAGATCAACTCGACTTTCTGCACAGAAACATTGCTCGGAATATTTACGAACAATGGCAACGTAGTCCCCTCAAACATCTGTATTCCACTCTTCGTCGTGTCAACGTCCTCATTCGTCGTGTAGAACTTGCCAACCGAAAATGTGCTGATCCCTCCTGTTGCTACAAGGGCATTGCCGAAACGGTCGTTGATTCCTGTCGAGTTTATCTGAATTTGGTAATTGCCTGGGATGAGCTCGCTCAGCGTCAAGCGCACTGTGGCATCGTCGTTCAGAAACTCGATATCTCGGATGGAAACCGAACCATCATTTCCGTCCCCGAATACTTCACCGGTACCCGCGTTGGCAAGTGTAAAGCGATCTCGAGTGACTGTTGCTCGATCGAGCGGTTCGGAGAAGTTGATCGTAACTGTCTGAATCGTGTTCAAAGAAAGTGAACCGTTTGCCGGTAGAGTACTGACAACCAGCGGTGCAACCGCGTCCTTTATTAATCCAATATTGATCGCATTCGTGGTTGTCACGTAGCCGCCAGAATCTTTGACCCGGGCCTTGACTGTGATCGATTGCAAATCGATTGTGAAGTTCGGTGCAGTTGCGTTATACGAATAAGGACTTGTGGTATCGACGTTTACCACAGCATCGTTGACGAGGAACTCAACACTTTGCGGAAAGACACCAAGCGCGAGGCTGATATTGAGCGGGATTTTTCGGCCTTCGACGATCTGCAGGCCCGGCGCTACTGGATCGGCATCGACAAGTGCGGTGGTTAGCGTCGCCCGAGAAATAAGGTTGAGAGTACTTGTGATATCCGCCGTTCCCAGTGGATTGCCAACGCGGTCAGTTACAGACGCCGCGGCAATCACAAGTTGGTACGTTCCTGGAAGAAGTCCGACGACGGTGAGTTGAGCCAATCGATCATCTTCGCGCAACTGAATGTTCGATGCTGTCTTGAAATTCCCTCCCGCATCGCGAAGACGAATTGTGTTTGCATTCACACTACTGCTCGCCATCGGCTCGTTGAATCGGATGCGGAACGTCTGTAATTGGACCTCAATCCGTGATGCGCCATTGGGAGGATCGATGCTGGTGATCGTAGGAGCAAAAGTGTCTGCCACCAAATCGAGTGTGAGCACGTTGGACAGAGAGACGTTTCCACCGGTGTCGGTAGCACGAACTTGAACTGTAGTTACGGGAACATTAGGATCGCCGCTCAGTGCGATAGCGGATAGTTCAAACGGAAATGACACGTCGTTGCGGACGACGAGACCGTTGACCAGGAGTTCGACATTGCGAACTTGGACATCGTCGATGATCCTCGCCTTAATTGGGACAGTCACTCCCTCCGGAATTTGAATGCCGGGAGTATTCAGATCAAAGTCCGTCACAGAACTCGAGATTATCACGACGGGAGGTTGCCCAAGGTTGTCGAAAGGCAACGGATTAACTACTTGAAGTCCATCTGAATTCGCGACGAAAACAATTCCGGCTGCCAAGGCGACGCCGGTCGGTGAGGGTACACTGATGCGGCTGATTAGATTCGCAGTGTTGGACGCATCGGTGACATTCAGTATGTCTACTGCACTGACAATTTGGCCGGGGATGGGTCCGGGGATTTTGCCGATGGCAATTGCCTTGCCAGATCCATTGGCCACGACTGACCTCCCAACGATACTTGTAGAATCCACTCCGCTGACCAATCTAAGACTGTTCGGATTGGAGACGTCAACGGTCATGAACCCTTGGCCAGCACCAATGTATGCCAGTCCATTGCCGACAAATACTTTTCCTGGAGCCACAGGCACCAGCAGAGACCCGCGAACGACCAAGGGGAAAGTAGACGCATCGATGGCCCGAAGTACGCGGTTGGTATCGATAGCGTACAACATTTGCCCCTCGCGAGCCATGCTGGCAATATTCGCGGTCCCGAGTGAGATAAAGTCCAAGAGTTGGCCAGTGAGCATGTCGTACGCTCTTATGACATTCTCCGCGCCGACGTACACGACCCCTTCCGAGACTTCCACTTCGGTTGCTGGGTCATTGATTGAACGAATCAGTTTTGGACTAAATGGGTCAAGCACATCGACGAAATGCACACCGGTCGTTGATGCAACAACGGCAATGCTGAGGGTGGAGTCCACGGCAACATCGACCGCCGTACCTGGCAGATCCAATTGTGAACGAAGAATAGGTCGCTGAAACTGCGACGTGTCGACGATTGCCAAGCCATACGTACCGGTCGCCACATAAGCTGTCTGTCCCTGCGGATCGAGTGTGGAGCCCTCGATAACAACTTCCATCGGTTCTCCCGACAGTCGAACAGACCCAACTACGGAGGGTGCAAATGCTCGTGCGTTTAGTGGATCAGTATCGACCAAGATCTCGTTGAAATCCGATACTCCGTCACCGTCGGTATCCGTCTTACTTAGACTCGTACCAACGACCCATTCGACGTCGTCGGGGAGTCCATCACCATCACTGTCCGTCACTATGCTCGCTTGGAAGACTAGGCTAGCTGTGAGGTCGGTCCCTTGTCCAGATGGCGATGTTTTCCCATAGCTGTGTGAGACCAAGCCTGTGACTGGGTCAAACATAGCCATGTGATAGGACTGATTCTGCGGCAAGAAGAAGCTAAAGTTGCCGCCTGAATCACTTGTAGTCCGCAGTACTTGTGCGCCTGCCGAACCTGTCGTTTCAATTGCGACAAAATCATTTCCCCACTTCGGATAGACAATCGGTTCTAGCCCCGTTCCGGTGACGCCAATCAGGAGGATTGGTTTCGTGGGATTATTGGTAGTAACAGCGATAGTCCCTTTCTGAAGTCCCAGATGATCAGGGACGAAACTGACACCGAATCTGAACGACTCCCCGTACGGAAGCTTAATTGGGTTTGATATAAGGTCGGCCGGGATTCCATTCAACGTGAATTGGTGTCCACCGTCACTGACTAAGATCGAGGAAATACTCAGCGTTTGTGCACCATGATTGGCGATGGTTGCGATGGCTGTGGATGTTACCGACGCACCGACTGGGACACCGCCAAGATTGCTACGCGGCAAATCGAGGGCTAGGCTTTCAACGCTGCTTTGCCCAAAGCCGACCACGGACAGGAAGTTATTTCCGCCACCAGAATTGCTTTGAATAAGTAAATCGAGCGGCGCAGCTCCCACAGTTGTTGGGTCAAATGTGATGGTGAACGGGAGGAAGCCACCCGGTTGCAACGTTGTCCCTGGAGTGATATTGGAAAATTTGTATTCATTAGTGCTTCCATGGAATGTAAGACCGCTAAGCCTGATAGGTTGGTTACCGATATTTTCAAGCCGCAAATTGCGCAATCCCGTCGTACCGCCGGAACCATCAACGTTGACGGGTCCGAAGTCCACGTTTTTTGTAAACACGTGTGTGGATCCATCGCTCACTCGCAACATAGGCCCGCTGATGAATTCCGTCAACGAAGTATTCCCGTCGACTCCTCCGAAGATCGCATCACCCCACACGGTTGGATTCGGCCGTTTGACATATGCTTCAAAATAGTCCAACGCTTGCCGAGCCTCGAGCACAGACCAACTTGCGCCAATAGCGATTTTAAAGGCGTTTGGTGTGACGATGAATTGCTTTAGGAAGCTCAGGTCTTCTCCTTGCGCCATAATGTCATCGGTCGCGCCCGCGTAATCAATAGCGAAAGGGGAAACGAAGGTGTGGCGTAGGCCGACATGGTGCCCCAGCTCATGAGCGATGGTTTTTGCGAGAGTTGAGACAAGCTGGTCTACGTCGGTAAACGTGACCAACTTAAAATACTGGTCCAAGTAAATATCAACCGTGCCACCCGCTTGTTTGTTGAGGATGTTGCTCAGCCGGTTTACTACCTCCGATTCGTTGAATGTGGGGCGCATTGTGATGAGATCTTTGATCAATTGTATGTCGGATCTTTCAGACCCGACATCAGAGTAACCAAGGTCATGAGCCGGGTCAAATGCCCCACTTGGTAGGCGGTTTGAGGCGGAGTTGAAGACGTCAAACCGGACCACGTCCGTACCTGCGGTAGTAACTCGCGTTAAGGAGTGCACGTTGAAAAAGATTTGCAACAAGTCTTCCGCCCTTAATACGGCTCGCGTTACGATTTGATGTCGGAGTGAACTCGTTGCGATCAATGCGTTTTCAGTACCGCTCGTGGAGTTGCTGTTGTACAGAGATGCAAGTTGGTTCTCGAAGCCAGCTGTGTCGACGTACCACTTCTGCGCCGCCACTGGCTTGCCCGCAAGTTGAATCCGACCGGGCACTTCCAGTTGTTCGGGCGTGGTGACGATCAGTTCACTTTGCAGATCGCCCATCGTGGAAGGGTCATATTCGACATCGACTGGGTTCGTGCCAGGAATAGAAGCGAAGAAGGCGGGTGACACGCCAGAATCACCTATGATCGGTGAGGACGCACCGCCGGTTCGCAGTTCGATGGTCTTGTGCCGCGTTATGCCTAACGGGCCGTCTGTAATCGTCTTCTCGAACGAGATTGTGTGGTCATCGGTTCTTTCGTCCGTGGCGTCGATGAACCGATGCAGATACAAGTTTCGAACCTGTGTGTGTCGGGATCCATCTGTTCGCCCGGTGACTTCAGTAATCGTAATTTTGCTGCCATAGAGAACATTCGCGTCCAACGAACTTATACCACCACCGACCAGCCCAAAAAAACTTTGAAACATCTGATTTGTGGGTTTTGCAGTAGCAGACATACGCTTCGTCTCGGTTGATCCCGCCATAAGCGTAAATGATTGACTTGTCAGTGGTAGCGAGCCCGGCCCAGTATCCATGAACTCAGCGAGCGGACCGTCAATAGTTATGGTCACACTTAGATATGGTCGTCGTTGGCTAGGCCTTTGTAGAAGCGGACAACCGCGTGGCGGTGGAGGAGGAGGCGGAAAGTTTGCAGGCAGAGGCGGTGCATTCCAACTACCCCCAAAAAAGCTTCCCGTTTCGCCGAAAATCATCGGAAGCGGAACAGTGACTGGTGGTCCCGACGTATCGAGCGGCGTAGGAGTGGTTTGTGGAGGTGCCCCACCAGAAGCCGAGCATGATCCCGGAGGTGTGACGCCGTGCCAGCCTGGAACAGTGATTCCACTACCTGGATCCGTCGAAGCGCTCCGACCATCAGCGCTTACGGTCGCCGTTCCGGTGATGATCAAGCGACCGGTTGTATGATCAAACGAGTAAACTGATAGCTTGGTACCTGGTTCCGCACCATAGACGTTAGGGAACGTCATTGTCAGCGGCTGTGAGAACGTAGCAACTCCTGGCGCTTGGATGGTCATTGTCGCTGCGAGCTGCATCAGCCCTTGCGGCAGCATTTCGCGAACGAGTTCTGGCGGAACCGTGCTGATGCCGACCTTACCTGCCGCGAGCGGTTTGCCGTCAAACCCGATCAGACTGCCCGGCTGGACCTGGATCGATAGCAGCGATCGTTGCTCCGGTGTTAGGTTCGGTGATGCCGCAGCGCTTATGGCGATCGTCGTTGGGACATTTGCATCGACGCCCTTCAGGATTTCAATGCCCAATCTTGGTAAGTACAAGCCGAAGAAGCTATCTAAACTCTGTTGTTCTTCGCGCGAGCCCATGCTGCCCATGACGGTATTGACGCGGCCAGGTTCGATGTCGAGATCCATGACCATTTCAGGAAAGAACGTACTGGTCGGAGCGTTGGTTGCTGTGCGACCGTCGATGGCCAGTTTGACGTTTCCCGAAGGGACAGATGCAAAACTGAAACGTCCCACCTCGTCGGTATAAACAAATTCGTTCTCCAGTCCGAGAATAAAGACCTTGGCGTGCGCAATGGGGTTCAAATAGATATCATCCCCCGTCATCAGTACACCATCGGGACCAACTCGTAGGTCATCGAACGTCATGGGCTTAAGGTCCTCGCCTGGGTCGGCAACAACGCCAACGAGCGATGTGCCGGGTAGTGTGGACATCGATCCTGTCGTGAATCGGGATCGCAAGAAACCTCCAGGTGTGCCCAAGCCTTCTGCATCAAGCAACGCACCTTCGGCGTCACGAATCGAGGCACCGTCGATGTTGATCGTGATCGTGGATGCGCCTGGCATGGGATCGTTAAAAAAAAGCCACGCAAACGTTCCGTCCGTCGCCGGCACAATGTTTGCTGTCAACTTTGCGCCGGTCGTGTCGGTCGCATAGAAATTGTCTGCATTCAGCGTGGATACATCGATCGGTCGCGAAAAGAAGACTTTGGGACGGAATGTGACTCCAACGTCGTCGGCACCATTCGAAGGCGAGACATCGATAATGCTCAATGTAACTCTTGACGCAAGAATGACATGAAAGGTTACGGACGACGTGTTATTTGCTTGGTCCACTGCCGATACCAGAAGTTGATGATCACCCGACGCAAGACGCGAGAGGTCAAGCGGCTCATCGAAACTGCCTGTTGTTGAATTAAAGACGATGGGAGTCACTCGCCCAGCATCGAACGAATATCGGAGCGATATCAAGTTCGAACCGGTGGGTTTGGCAATGCCTACAAGACGACTGGCAACTGTCAATGCAGCGTTTTCCGCTAAGCTACTAATCGTGATTTGCGGATTGATCGTGTCGAGTATGAATGAGAAATCGCGGGTACTGGTATTGCCTGATGCGTCTGTGGCGCGGAAGTGATAGGTGCGTGTGCCGTCCGCAGTGTGGTCAATTGCAAGACCAGTGGGAAGCGTGAAACGGCCTTGCGCGTCAAGTGACACTGGCGTGACGCTGCCATCGTCGATCTGGATGCTGGATTGAGCCAAGCCGGCTAAGTTGTCGAGAATTTGACCTTGGATATTGAAATTGGTCGCTGTGGCTGTAGGTGGTTCATCGATCAAGATAGCTGGCGGTTGGTTGTCGGCGGATGATGAGAATGCGTCGATAACCGATTGACCGATCTTTCGACCGAGGGCTAGTCCGTCTTCGCCCGAGAAACTGTAGTGGATGCCACCGTAGATGCGACTGCGCGAGGCTTCAGTGGCGGCTTGGTCGAAACTGGTAAAGCTGCGAACAAAGTTTTGTGGAGTGAATGAGCCAAGAGTGAAAGAAACGTTCGTGCCAAAAACTGAGTTAAGAATGGTCGCTGCCGCACCGCTGAACGTCGAGTGCCCTGATATGTATTCAGGAAAGGGTGGAGTAACAAGCAAGGGTGTCCAATTCGAATCTGCCGCTGTCTTGTCGTTGCCATCCGTGTCGGCTTGTTGGATGGCGGTAATCGGTCGCCAAAAGCCAACTGTGTATTTTTCTTTCCAGGAGAGTATTGCAGCATCTGCCAAACCAACATTGAGCGCGGCGAACATGCGGGCGTTGTCGGCTAGACTCGATCCTTGAGCTGTCGACACGATTTCAGCGATCTGGTTCCAATGACCAGGGGGAGTATAAGTGCCCAAGCCATCGCCCCAGAACTTGGCGATTTGTGTCTGATCAGCCGTGCGTGTTGTGCTGTTGGCCGCGCCGAGCGTTTTCACTTCATTGAGTGCATCCGCGTATTGCTGGCTGGTAAGTTCGGGCGGGCCACTGGGTAGGAGATCAGTGGCATTGGAGACAACGAACGGCTGGACATTTCCCCACTGAGGCAATAGAGGAACGGCATACATCGGTGCTGTGGGCTGCCATTGGCCCGGCCCAGGCTTGCCATAGTATTCGAGGAAAGCGTCGTAGCCATCATGCTCGCGAATCTTAAGTATGGCGTCTGCGACCGATGTTCCCAACGTTATGCCATCGGTTTTGCTTTGCCCTGCGGGAACTTGACCGAGCCACTCATTGAGTTTCGCGTCGAGAGTCGATTGCTGCGCTGGAAATTCATGCGAAAGTACGCGATGCGCAGCGGCTGCTACGGCAGCAGTGGCGGATGCGCCTGGTTTGGCTGGCAGTGACACGTAGCGACCAGGAGTCCTATCGATGGCATTCACAGCATCGAGGATCGCAGAATGCATTATCGCCAACGTTCGCGATGCCTCCGGTGGCGTCGCAGCGTCCAATCGAATAGCTTCAAGAGCTTGCAGATTCCAATCGATCACCGGATCGGTTGCAGTGACAGTCGAAATTCGAGTAAACGTGCGCGTGGCTTCCGCGGTATTGCCGGCCGCATCGAATGCTCGCAGCGTGACCGGATTGGCACCTAGCGACAGGGAGACATTCGTGAGGAAGAATGCGCCTTGGTTGCTAACCACCGCGCCGGTGTTGGTTTGGACCCATAACAGTTCGGCACTCGGCTCGGTGCTGCCGACCAGGGTCACGCGAGCGAACTGAGTTTGCTGGTCACCCGGCACTCCGGAATCCGAAGTCATGGCGAGATCGAACCTGGGGCTGATCGGTGCGGTCGTATCGAGGACGAAGCTGAAATCGTGCATGGCAGCGATATTTCCTGCGGCGTCGGTCGCTTGGATGTGCAGCGTGTGCGGCCCATCGGCTAAGGGCGAGCCGTTGATTGTATTCAAACGAGACGGACTGAGTGCCAGTGCTCCGCCGGCTTGCAGATCCGCGAGGATGCTGACAAAGTTGCTTGGAAGTTTGCCGTCAAACCCCGCTCGCAACACGGCCATCGGAGAGGCGTCCGTTACTGAACCGCCAATCGATGGATCGCGAGTTATCTTATCGTTGGAGGAGCGACCGGAGTCGTTGACCAAAGCGGACGCGATCATCGGAGCTTGAGTGTCGAGCTTAAAGACTAGGTCGAAAAATGAAGCATTGCCGAACGAGTCGGTCGCTTGGAGGTGCAATGTGTGGAGGCCGTCCGCCAGTGGACCGCCGTAAATTGCGGCCAATCGTCCGGGGCTGAAAGTGAAGGTTTTGTCGGTTCGTAGGTCGGGCAGGACGTCGACGAAGCCGCCGGGAACTGTACTGTCCAGGCCGGCGCGGAAGCTCGCGATGGGGCTGGCGTCGTCAATGGAACCTTGAATGGAAGGATCGCTGGTGAGGCGGTCGTTGGAGCTGTTGCCGGTGTCATTGGCGAGCGACACGATGATCACCGGCGGGATGGTGTCAGCACGGCGAAAACGTCGCGCGAAAACGCCTGAGTCGTCACCCACTCCGACGCCGCTCCAAGCGACCACAAAGTTGCCGGAGGCTTCCATGGCGATTGAGGCATTCTGTTGCGGTCCGGCGGCGGTCGTGTTGACTTGGAATTCATCCCCTACGCCTTGGCCAGCGGAGTTAAACTCGCGTCCACGGATGCTGCGGCTGCCGCCGTCCTGTGTCTTGCTGGTCCAGACGATGACGAACGAGCGGTCATTGGCGATACCAACTGATGGAGAGTTTTGTTGCAGGCCCGAAGTGACGTTCGCCCGCTGTTCAATGCCCTGCGCAGTGCCGTCGGCTTTGAAGCGCTGGAAGAAAATATCCGTGGAACTGCTATTGGGGCCTCCGTTCCAAGCCACGACAAAATCGCCAGACAGACTGACTGCGACGGAGGGAGATTCCTGCTGACCTTGAGTGGTTGAATTGACTCGAAGTTCCGTTCCGATGGGCGAACCATTTTGGTCGAATCTCTGTAGGAAAATGCCGCTGGAGTCGCCCGTTCCCGCTCCGCTCCAGGCAAGCAGGATGCGACCGTCCGGCCCGATGGCGAGCGACGATTGAGATTGCGGACCGGTGACGGTGGCGTTGACTCGCGTTTCGCCGCCGATGGGTATTCCAGTGTCGCTGAACCTCTGAAGGAAAACGCCGTCCGAGTCGCCGGGGCCATATCCACTCCAGGCAACCACTATCTGGCCATTCGGTCCGATGGCCACAACAGGACGCTCTTGTTTGCGGAACGTGGTTAGATTGATGAGCCGTTCTCCTCCGTTTTTGATACCGTCGGCACGATAGAGCTGCACGAAGATACCGTCGTTGTCGCCCGTCCCTTTGCCGCTCCAAACAGCGACCAGTTCGCCAGTTCGGCTGACCGCAACGGAGATTTCCTCCTGGTTGCCCGACTTGGTGTCGTTGACTACTGCTTCCAACGACGTGGGCTGCCCAAGGCCATTGAACCGCCGCAGAAAGACTCCGTTGGCGTCATCGCGGCCTTCGCCTGCGAAGGCGACTGCAAATCCGTTTCCGGGCACTATCGCAATCGAACTGGAGCCGGGCGACGTCCGTTGCGGGCCCGATTTGAAGTCGTTGACCGCAAATTCGTCGCCCAACGGCGTGATCGACAGCAATCGCCTGTCTTCCAGAAGTTCGTAACACAGCCGCCGTCGGCGAGTGGATTTGCGTCCGAGGGAACGAAACTCGGTGCGTCGCCGGTTGCTTTTTGTGGTGGTCACCGTGGTTGTCCTGCGTCAAGGTTGGAAAGGGAGGTAAGGACCGTTCGATAAATAACGGTCTGATTTCAAATGTGGCGTAAGCTTCCAGCTTGCGTTTTCCACCTCGCAAGCTGGAA
>JAYTVL010000491.1:0-3879 GCA_043744075.1 Pirellula sp.
TCGATCACAACATGGGCCGCAAACCGTGGGCTAGCGCCCTTCGGCTAATCAGCCGCTACGCGCTAGCGTCCGGTTCAGCCCGACTTATGATCGACGCCGGTTGCCTATACTTGTAGCAAATCTTCGAGGTCCCGAAGTTCTTCGTTGATATCGACGCCAAAATCAACTTGGTCCGCAATTTCAGCGCGCAGTAGTTCGACAAAGCGTTGGTTGGTTTGTTCCAGTGCGTACCGCACTTGATCGCGTGAGATCCCCATTTGTTCTGCCAATGCCGTTTGGGAAATCGTTGGAGTACCGGGCGATTGGAAATGTACAGCTTGAAAAACCTGATGCCAATCAGTCCGGTTGCAATCTCTGCACCAATCTGCCAATTTCCTTTGAACAGTCTCGATGGTTGAGATTGCCCATTGTTTCATGAAGATTGTTTCAGGAGTCTCGTTGGTTGGAGGTTCAAAATCTCTTTCCTGCTCTTTTAGTAACGTTGAGACGGAAATCAATCGCTCATCGAACTTGCGCTGCTTGGGAGCTCTGTTCGGGCCCCGGTCAGAAAGGAAGCGAACCAAAATCGTGAGCAGGAATGTACGAAACTTACCTCGAGCTGGATCGGCACGCCTGATCCAGTCTCGTTCCATTAGATTTAAAAAAAACTCCTGCGTCAGATCTTCTGCCTGATGAATTTGATAGCCTCGTACACGCAGGAAGTAGAATATTGGCCGCCAATAACCCGTGATGAGGTCATTCATCGCCGTACAGTACTCGTCACATTCGCGATCCTTCGCAAAACGGATCACAGTCCACACAGTTGCAGGAAATGCGGCTTTTTGCTCCTCTTCCATCTTCATTCCCTCTGACTTCTGAAGGACCGTCGAACAATGATCCGCCATTCTAGTGATTCCGCAGGTCGCAAACAGGTAAAATACAGAAATCTACGAATCGGAGGACAGCACCATTCCCCAATTTCCTTCGGATTCGCGAACATAGAACTGTATTTGAAGCTGAACCTGCCGCACACCTCACTTCTAACAGGATAGGAACAAGACATGCCGATCTACACTGTCAAGCCAGGCGACACGCTCACCACCATCGCGCAGCATCACGGGATTAGCTCCTGGCAGACGCTTTACAATGATCCTGCTAATAAAGACTTTCGCGTTAAGCGCCCAAACCCGTATCTCATCGTCCCTGGCGACCAGATCAATATTCCAACACTAGGACCGGTAGCAGACTACAGGATGGCAATCATTGATGGCACTGGGCCTAGTGATAACGGCGAATACAATCCGGGCATGCAAAACTCGTTCTGTCGGCAGTTGGCATCGAACTTAGGAGGTAAAGCCAAATATATACGCGGCCCTGGCCCATTTGGAATGGACGTTAGAAATGAGGCGAGAGAAGCACATGATTTTCTTTACGCGAATCGGAACAATGGCGCTAAATTGATGTTGGCTGGATATAGCCGGGGTGGATCGGCAGCCATCATGGCGGCTGAACTTCTTGAAAAAAATGGAATTCCAGTTGATTCAATGTTTTTGTTTGATGCCGTCGCGAGGCATCGTTTTTCTGGGGGCGACGTAATTCCGGCCAACGTCCAATTCAGTCGTCATGCGAGGCGAGATCTGAACGCGTACCTCGTTGTGAAATATGAGGGAACGTTAGCGAAAAAATCGTGGTTGCCCAATGCATCCAATCCGATGCGGCCGACTTTCCTAAACACTGGTCTCACTTGGCGAGGCAACGGCGATCACGAGCGTGCCAAACCCTTCGGCGGTTCTCATGGTGCCCTGGGCGGAGTTGGCTGGTCTTTCGTCAGAGAGGATAAAGGCTGCCAAATGCAAGTGGCTGCCTGGATGAATAAGCACCTACAAGACCGTGGAGTTGAGGCTAAACTGCGATCATTGGGCGTAGCCGAGATCCGCGAGGCCGCAATTCCTACCGCGACAGCATTCCTTTCTGGTTTGGCAGTAGATGCACTGTTCATGGCCAAGCACGAAAAGAGGTTGTCGCGAGCGGGGCGTGTTCCATAACAATTGCGTTGGCAAGTGAGCTTGACCTAGCGAGAATGTGTATCTCTTTTTGTTCGAGGAATTTTTTGAATAATTGACCGCCTTGCGTTGATATTCGGAGGTTTTAAATGCTTCAATTGGAATGCGAGTGTGGGCGAAAGCTCCAGGTTGATGAGTCGCATGCGGGAAAGCGTGGGCGCTGTAAGTCGTGCGGTCGCTTGTTGGATATTCCAAAGTCGTCTGACACGGTATCGCGTGAGAATGCGAGCGAACAAACGCACGCTTCGGATGTCGGACGTGTGAACCAGGCTGGCAGCTTGCGGTCGCAGCAAAAGTTGGGTCAGTTCGTGGTGCTGCGTAAACTTGGTGAAGGGGCGATGGGGGAGGTGTGGCTTGCTAGCGACGATCGCTTGGAACGCGAGGTAGCGATCAAGGTCTTGCCTGATGACCTGCGCCGCGACCCAGAACGATTGCGACGCTTCGAGCGAGAAGCGAAATTAATGGCCAAGTTGCACCATCCCCATGCAGTGACAGTGCATCATTTTGGAGATGATGACGACCTTCTGTACTTGGTGATGGAGTATGTGAATGGCGGTTCGCTGGCAGACCGCGTGCATGCTTCAGGCCCTCTGCCTTGGCGTGAAGCCACCCGCGCTATCCGCGATGCCGCAGCAGGTCTTGCCGAGGCGCACCGACTGGGTCTAGTTCATCGGGATGTCAAGCCTGCGAATTTGCTTCAGACGAATGAAGGTGTGACGAAAGTTGGTGATTTTGGATTAGCGAGGCCTCTCGTGCAGGAAACGCAATTGACTCAACAAGTTGGGATGTTGGGAACGCCTAGCTACATGGCACCCGAGCAATGGGCGGGAAAGCCAGCCGATGTCCGATCCGATCTTTACGCACTGATTTGCAGCTACTATTACCTGCTAACGGGTGGACCACCGTTTGACGCAGACAGCTGGCTGGCATTGGGTCTGCAACATCAACGTGAACCGATTCCAGATCCGCGATTGAAAAACCCAGACATCCCGCAATCGGTAATGGATGTCCTCGCATATGGATCACAAAAAGACCCAGCCAATCGAATTCAGACAGCGGATGAATTGGTCGCACTACTCGATGCCATCCTGGTTCTAACTTCGCCAACCACCTCTGCTCGCAAGAGCACACGTGCTTCAGCGCATTTTGCGGAAGCGATCGCCAGCGTTGCGGGTTCTTGGCTCCCGCGAATTCCACGCATAGCGTGGATCGCTGCAGGAAGTGGCGCAATTCTGTTGTTACTAGGAATCGTTTTTTTCGTTCGAACGCCGCTAGGAAGAATGCGCATCGAGGTCAGCGACCCGCAAATCGAAGTTTCCGTTGATGGCACCAAAGAAATATCGCCCGGTAGAGAGTGGCTGAAAAATGCGAGCTGCGAAGAAGGAGTCATAGACGGGAAGATCCCCGGTTGGGAAAACAGTGCAGGGAATTGGATGGCCAAAAACGGTGGCAGATCTCCGCTTGCTAAGAGTACCGTACCGGTGTCGTTTCCATCTAACCCAACAGCCCAAGAGTTTATGGATATTATCCTCCCAGAACTCAAGAATAATAACCCAATGGTCATGTGGGACGCGTTGCCTGCAGCAAAACAGAAACAAGTTCAAGAAGTCGTGAGTCTCGCTTCTTCTCGTGTCGAGCAACGAACTATGAATCTCATCAAGAAATTTAGATCGGATCTCTTAGCCGCATTGAAAAGCAAGAAACAATTCGTCTTGAACAGCAGCGCCCTACCGATTCCCCCGGACCAAAAAGATGTACTCGCTAAGTCCTACGATTCGATCGTAGCCATGCTCGAAGCGTACGTTCCAACTGAATGGTTGGATGCTAGTTACTTGCA
>JAYTVL010000492.1:0-3876 GCA_043744075.1 Pirellula sp.
CTGAACTCTGAACTCTGAACTCTGAACTCTGAACTCTGAACTCTGAACTCTGAACTCTGAACTCTGAACTCTGAACTCTGAACTCTGAACTCTGGTCATCGAATTATCCCCACAGAAAAAGGGAAAAAAGAGGTTTTGCGACGCTCGAACACTCTCGGTGAAAACACCAAGCCAGTTGAATAGAACAATATCGGAGGCGCGCCACAAGACTTTTTTGTTTAATTTTTTACTTTTTTTTCGATCGCAAAGTGGAAGGAATTGTCCTCAATTCCTTCGTTGCCTGCGCCGACAGTGGTCCCACGGTTTCCGCTTACGCCTCCTCCATCTGTTGCCTATCTGGCATTCTTCGACTTTTTTCCCGTTATCTGATCTGAAGAAGTCTGCTCGCGAATCCATCTGCATCCGGACCGTCGGCGGCCTCCTCCACCACGCCATTGTTCAACAAAAAGATCGCTGGGCTTGAAACAAACGGTTCTATCGACCACGAGACAATCCCTGCTGGAGTTTCAATCAACGACAACAAATCTAAGCAAAAGCTCCATTCATTGCTCCCCGCAACGAACAAAATCGTGCGAGTCTCCGCTGGATGCCACCTCGGATCCGAAAAGTACTCTTGAAGAATGCGGGCACAATGATCGCAATCTCGCCTGGCTACGATCACCAGCCACTTTCCCGATTCCAATTCGCGAAGCAGCGGATTCAATCGACTATCGATTGGCCATGGTTTGCCAATCATGTCCGAAGCAAACAGAAATCGAGTTCCATCATCAGTTGTCGAAGTCTGTAGCCGAAGGTGCCCACCACTTACGAGACCGATACCGACAATCAATCCCACAATCCCAAACGGAATCAGCCTGCTGCTGGCATGTGAATCACGATGCAGGTTTGGATTTCGTATTCGAAACAGCACGCACGCGATAGTGATCGCAAGATCAATGGGCAGAGTCACGCGGGCACCGAACCACTCACCAAAGCAATTGCAATCACGACCAGTCACCAATGCCAACGTCGACACGACAGCAAAGCATCCAAAAATCGATGCGATCAACCACCAGCTGAGTCGCACATTGGAAACAGCGATGACAACCGCCGCAACCGATTCGAAGACAATCGCCAAATCGAGAGCTGTTCCCTTTGACAATAGTCCATCACCTTTGAGAATTACGGGGTAGAACCACACCTTTGCAAAAGCGGCTATGAAGAGTATCGCCGCAGCGGTCAATCGGAGTGATGCAAATCCCCAATCACGTTTAATCATAGAGCGATACAAGAATCCCGACTATAGTTGCGAACAGACTACGCCGAACAAAGGTCATACGACTTGGAGTAACTCGGAAACGGAGCGATGCAGTCCAAGTAATTCCGTATCGACAGGGTTTTTGGATTGCGCAAGTTCTGTTCCAATCGAAAACAGCCAAGCCGCCGGTTTCATACCGGGGGAATTTGACATTCAACCTAGCCACGATCGACCGACACGCGCGACAAGCCGCCGGTTTCACACCGGGGGTAACTGACCTTCATAGCCTACCACTGCTAGGCTGGTGGTAACGATCCGCCGAAATGAATTCGGCGGCATTCTCACTGGATTGGTTCAACGAATCGAAATCAGCCAAGCCCCCGGTTTCATACCGGGGGAACTTGACACTCAGCCTAGCCACGAGCGATCGACACGTGCGACAAGCCGCCGGTTTTACACCGGGGGTAACTGACCTTCTTAGCCTACCACTCTAGGCTGGTGGTAACGATCCGCCGAAATGAATTCGGCGGCATTCTCACTTCCCTGATTGACCGTATCGTTTGTTCGAAATCTTTGCTACCATCATTCAAATGCTAAGCATCAGATTCGGAGCAATTCAGAACCGCATATTGTTGGTCTCGATTTTGGCCTTGCATACGATATTGCTTGCGCTGAATGCGATTTGGATGAGTCCTACGCTTG
The DNA here is from genome assembly GCA_043744075.1 of Pirellula sp. Taxonomy (GTDB): domain Bacteria; phylum Planctomycetota; class Planctomycetia; order Pirellulales; family Pirellulaceae; genus JBKCUI01. Next base: position 1,940 of record JAYTVL010000492.1, read on the forward strand.
ACGAACCAGCTCACTTGGTTGCTGGGATCAGTCATTGGCGATTCGGCGATTTCTCGCTCTATCGTGTCAATCCTCCGCTGGTACGTTTGGTTTCTGCGACGCCAGCCATGTTGCTTGGCTATTCGATGGATTTCCCGGAAACACTCAACGACCAATTCAGCCGCAACGAGTTTCAATTGGGAGAAAAGTTCGTTACGGAAAATGGACGTTGGGCTTTGTGGCTGGTAACCTTCGGTCGCTGGGCCTGCATTCCCTTTAGTCTGCTTGCTGCGTGGACCTGTTATTTATGGGCCCGCGATCTGTACGGGCCGCGTGCTGGAGTGGTGGCCATGCTGCTCTGGTGTTTCTCGCCAATGATTCTTGGCCATGCAGCGCTGATGACACCGGATGCACCGGCAGCAGCGCTGGGTGCGCTTGCTTGTTACACTTTTTGGCGTTGGCTCAAGAAGCCAACATGGCAATCAACGATTACGGCAGGAGTGATCTTGGGATTGGCAGAATTGTCCAAGACAACCCTCATTCTGTTCTATCCCTTGTGGCCGGTTTTATGGTTTGTCTACCGGTTGTTTGAACGATGTTCGGCGAACCAGTCACCTGCGATGACGTTGGTGCGATGGCGGAATGAAGCCTGCATGCTGTTGGCAAGAATGCTCATCGGGTTGTACGTCGTGAACGTCGGTTATCTGGGCGTTGGCAGTTTTGTGCAATTGAAGGAGTACGAGTTTCGAAGCAGCATGTTCGGATCCGGCCAAAATGAGAGTATCGGCCATGGAAATCGCTTTCGCGATCAATGGCTGGGTGAGTTACCTGTACCGTTGCCGTTCGACTATGTGCTGGGGATCGATCATCAACAGCGAGATTTTGAAAAATTTTGGGGCCCATCGTATCTGCGAGGCCAGTTTCAGCCGCAGGGGTGGTGGTACTACTACTGTTACGCACTGCTCGTGAAAACGCCTATTGGAACAATCGGGTTGGGAATGTTGGTACTGATAAGACGCTTGACAAACCTCGGGGTTCATCGTGGGCCAGCGTTTCGAGATGAATGGATATTGCTATTTCCGATGTTATTTGTGTTTGTCGTGGTCAGTTCGAAATGGGGTTTTAGTCACCATTTGCGGTATTTGTTTCCTTGTTTTCCGTTGGCGTTCATTTGGATCAGTCAAATCGCCTGCCCTATCAGCCGCAGTGCGCTAGCACGCGGTTTTCTCCTGGAATTCCCAGCAAATAGCTCTCCCATTCCAGCCCGCCGCGCCAGCAAGGAAATCACCCCATTCCCTCGCTCGCGCGTCGGGCTTGTACTCTGGCTCTCATGCCTGACATGGAGCTTGACAAGCAGTCTGTGGCACTATCCCCACAGCCTAGCGTATTTCAATGAATTCGCAGGCGGCCCTCGGAATGGTGCGAAGCATTTGCTAAACAGCAGCATCGACTGGGGGCAAGATCTATTGCACCTGGAACGCTGGATTTCGAGGAACGCGAACGGAACCACCGTTTTTCTTGCGTTCGACAATTATTACAACCCTTTCCTGTTTGGAATCAAAAACATAGAACCATGGCCACTGAAAGAGGAAAGGGACAGCAGTGGCTGGGAAACGCTAACGATACCTGACGGCTACTACGCAATCAGCATCAATCAGTTGTATGAGTTCCCTTGGTCAGTTCGAGATCGCGTAGGGAAAGGGTTCAGCATAGACAAAAGACCACTCAAATCGCTGCGTGAGACTGAACCCATAGGACGCATTGGCTACTCGATCCTGATTTTTAATGGAGATCAAATCAGACGTGCGTATTCGCTGAACACTGGCTAATTGCGTTAGTAATAAAAACGTCTAAGACCCAAATGGGTGCAACCGGCTGAGCGATGGCATTTAAGTTTTCAAGCTGCTAGGAAAAATGAGTCTATGAAGTTGGTTCGATCACCATATATGGCCAATGCT
>JAYTVL010000493.1:0-13719 GCA_043744075.1 Pirellula sp.
GGCTAGCGATATGGTCTAAGTCTATTGTTGTTCGGAACAAAAGAGACTCGATATAAATCAGAAAGAAATATCGAAACTGCTATTTGTCGCACAGCCCAGCTAGCGCCTCAGGCTCAGAAAGCTCCAAACTAGTGGAAGGAACTTAACTGCTTAGCTCGCCTAGTCTGTTGTGTAAATAATTCGCATCCAAGGTCTGATAAAGACTCTAATTTCGCAGACCAAACCAAGGATGGGCTATGGCAACGGTATCAATTCAGCTTTCGGTGGCAATGTCCTCAATTTGGAAGAAATTTACAATGGCAGGTTTTACGGAACTGCTGTCGTTCTGCGAGCTCGTCGTATTGGAATGGCTAGCGAAGGAAAACGCTATAGCCTAATCGCCGCAATTTTGGGTCTATCGAGCAAAGCGACCTAACAAAAAGGGGCTGGGTGTTTGTAGTGGATAACCTAAAATGGAAGCCAGACTGACAAGCTTGTAGGGATGTAAAGAGGAAACCATTTCCTGTGCTTTATTCTACACTTCGATGACTGCCAACATATTTGCCATGCTTTCGCCTAAAATCGTCTCGACTCCTGGCGAGTAGTCAAACACCTCAACACTGACCCAACCAGAGTATTTAATCTCCTTTAGCGCAGCAAAGATCGGTTTTTGGTCGACGTCGCCCATACCCGGGCCAAGTAGGTTCGGGTCGTTGGCATGAAAATGGATGAGAATATCGGAGTGCTTGCGAATGATGGATTCGATAGGCTCCCCTTCACTGCTCATCGCCTTGACGTCGAGATGCAGTTTGATGTTAGGGCTGCCGATCATATCGATCAGCTTCCTCGCTTGAAAAGCATGATTAAGGAAGTTCCCCTCTTGTGGCCCCAGCGGCTCGATTGCAATTTGAATGCCGAGCCGTTCCAAGCTTGGGACAACGGTCGCCAGCAAGTCGGCCGCATTGGTCATTGCCTCGTCATGTATCATGGTATCGGGAAAATTTCGCTGCAATGGCGATCCCAAAACCATAAGCGTGCCACCCAAGTCGCTACACAGTTGAGTGAGTGCACAAAAATAGTCACTCGTTTTCGCCCTTATACTCAAGTCGTTTGTCGTCAGATTGTAGCCTGACGTTTTGGCAAGAAGCCAATGCAAACCGATGACTTCCAAACCGTGCTCGGCTGCTCCTTGGCGGTACTCCGTACGCTGTGCGTCGGATATTTCGTAAACGCTTTTCGCTAAGGTGAACGGGGCAACTTCAAGACCAGTGTAACCAAATTTGCGAGCCGCTTGAAATCCCTGTTCGATTGGCCAATCGCCAAACGTCTCGTTACAAATCGCGAATTTCATCGGAGCTCCTTTTCGTTTGGAATGACTAATCGATCGATCGAGAAACCTCCCCACCAGCTCGCGTCGCGAGCGATTGGTAAGTAACCAGATCAATATTATTGGAGACAAATCTAGTCGAGCAGTCCCCAAAGATAAAGTGCGTACCGTTAGTATGGTAGCTTGAAAAATCGTCGAAGTGAGCCGCGCGACTATTGGGGACGTGATCGGTACTCCCTAGAAATCGAGCGGAAGCACCGGCCGCACCGAGAATGTAACCGTGCCAAAGAGAGCCTCCAAGCTTACTACTGCGTTCGCCGAAAATGATCGTGTTGCTAACGCCATCGACCAAGTCTTGCAATCGAATGTTTGAATTGCCGAAGAATGCTCCATCCCCTTTGTACGGAAAACTGTCTATTTCCAGGGTTCCGAAAACACCGACATAGTTTGACTTGGCGATTCGAAAAAGTTTAGGGCCAAGGTCAATATTGTGCCCTGGATGCCCTTCTGTTGCATCTTCATCGACACCGGTATCCGCCCCCAGTTCAAATACAGACAAACCAGGATCAGACGGGCAAATAAACGAAGGGACAATGGTTTGCAGGTACGGCATATTCACCGCAGCATTGATTGGGAAATTCGTGTCTAAACGATTCGAAATGTTGGCTTGCTCCATGTAGGGAAGCAAAGCTTGGCTCACGCACCAGCCAGGTTTGGTTGTCTGTCTCCAATCGACCCAGCCGCTCGGAAAACGTTTGTAAGCTGATTCGTAGTTAGTAACAGCGAGCCCCATTTGTCGAACGTTGTTCATACACTGCGCTCGCCTCGCGGCTTCGCGAGCGGATTGGACTGCGGGTAGAAGCAATCCGACAAGTATCCCGATAATAGCGATCACAACCAGGAGTTCTATAAGCGTAAAGCCGCCGAGAGCCCGGGACAACCTTTGATTAGAAGAGATTTTCATAGTTCGAACCGTGGAGAACTGTTAAAACAAATCCGTATCCGCATCCAATCGCACAAGCTTCTTAGCGTTAAATGCAATTGAATTGCTTTTGCCAATGATAACGATTACGAGCGAGAATTGTCAATGGTTCAGTTCTATCATTGAGAAAATTCCCGGTAGAGCCCTCCGATTGACCTGGCTTTGTCGCATTTTCTGGGGGCCTCCCCACTCGAAATAACGCGACAGCAAGTCGTGAATCCCGCAACTAAAATGGAGAAGCAGCAGAAACGTGCAAACCGGCATCAGCCAGATTATGCAAGTAGTTGCATAATCCCAATACGGGTCACACTTGCATATTCCGTCTTTTTTGGGATTATACGAGGGTTTGCATAAATGGGTATTATGCAAACATTTGTATACTATTTGTTCCGCAACAAAACACATGTCTGACGCATTTGGCATTCTCGATCTCCTGACGATACGCGGCTTCGACAAGAACTGCCGCGCCAAGCTCGTGCGCCATCAGGACAAGCGGTTCGATGTTCCGACCTTGATTCGCGACGGTTGGTTCGATCTGTATCAAGCCCACCAAACACGTGACGTCTTCGGAGACTGCGACTACATCGTATCGTTCACCGGAGACGGCGGTACTCGCGCAAAATTCTTGGGTGTGTACCGTGTTCTCGGCGTACGACAAAGCCGACGATCGGACATTCCCCGAAATTCACCGTTCACCGAGTGGAGGGATGTCCCGTGCTGCTTTTACTCACTGGAACATCAGCCACAGTACGCGGATCTTGAAGGGCGCGTTGTAATTGAATGGGGTGCCGGCGCTCTAGCCTGGCATCAACACATCCGCAATAAGCCGCTCATCGAGGTTTTCCCCACAGGTCGCGTTCTCGAGCCATTCAAGGACTATCTCGATTTCAGCTTATCCCACGTCGAACTTGGTGACTTGATCAAAAATCCATCTGCCCATCGTGATTGGCACTCCAGCTTGTCTTCGGTGGCAGGTATTTATATGATTCTCGCTACAACAACGGGTCATCAATACGTCGGGGCAGCCTATGGCCTCTCGGGTATATGGGGCCGGTGGGTTCAATATGCGGGTAATGGGCATGGGAACAACAAGTTGTTGAAGCAGGTAGTGAAAGACGATCCTGGATATCCACACGCCTTTCGATATTCCATTCTTCAGGTACTTCCTAAGAGCACTCAGGATTCGGAAGTAATTCGATGGGAATCCCAATACAAAGTCAAACTGGGATGTCGAGCCACTGGCCTAAACGCGAACTAAGGCATCATAACCAAACGCTAAATCCAAGTTACCGATCACGCGACTCAAATCGAATGTCGAGTCGTGGATTTCATTATCATGCATCCACGCAAAACTGGCCCATGATTGCAGGCGGTCGACCAGACACGTACAATGACGGAAGTCGCTAATTTCAGAATCCAAGAATAGTTTGACCTAAATCAAGCGGAACTAAGGCTGCACACCAAGGGCTCGTTCGTCCGAGCTTGGTCGGTGCATTTGTATACTACTCGCCCTGGGTGATGCCAAGGCGTCCCGCATGGAGTGAATTTCTATGTGCAATACCATAGCAGCTTTTTGGCTTATTTTCATTGGTGCAGCAGGCACACTGGAACGGCAGCACTTGGCCCGAACTGCAAAGGCGTCCGCAAATGTAAAGGTTGGTAACTCCGAAAAGGAAGTACTAGAATTGCTTGGCCCACCCAATGAACGCTATGAGCAGTATTCGGACGGAACGTTTTTTGGATTCCTTTCACACCCCAAAGAATGGTGCTACGGGACAACAATTAATTTGAAAAAACTGGTCGTTTCGGACATATACGTGATGGGGATTCCCATTCCTATGAACATTCGGTTGTTTGATTTTGACACCGACGATCTGATTGTTGAATGGGATGCTAATGATCGCGTGTCTAAATTGACCGTTCCAAAGATTGAGATCGACAGTCGTTGTGACGGTATCATAGAAATGTGCTACACTTGCCATTGGTATTCAGTTGCAATAGCTAAGCTAAGACTATAAAGTGAATATGGACGAACAAAGCGATGGAGCCAAGTCGCGTGTCCGCCGTGTCCGGATGGAAACCAATAGTACGCGACTAGCTCATCGCAAACGTTCGGTTGGGCGCGCGTCTTGTTGCGATGGAAGGCGTACTGACCCTTCAAAGCGCAGCGTGTCCACTTGCCTTCGATTGTATCTTTATTGGCGGCAGTCATACGACTCAAGGCGCAGTGGGTCGCCAACCCTCATCCCCAGCCCTTCTCCCAAGCTTGGGAGAAGGGTGCCGAAGGCGGGTTGAGGGTTGATTTGCCTTGTGTGTCTTGATGCTTCGGACCCGTTGTGTAATGGATCACTAGCTCCACCGGTTTCGAATCAAGTTGATGATTGCGTTGTCACGCATCATCGCATTCCCAGCCCGCCATTGTGTTGCGGTGCGACGTCAGTACTCGTACAATGGTCGATGTCAGTGATCGTATTGCTGACAATCCCTCCGCTTCGCCTCAGTTGGGATAGATTGCTATTCGTTCGTCTTGATATAATGCTGCTATGGACACAGTTTATATCGAGACTTCAATTGTCAGTCACGCAACGGCCTGGCCAAGCCGCGACATCCAGACTGCCGCCTTGCAACAACAGGCACGCGATTGGTGGAGTGTTGAGCGACCAAAGTTTGAGCTTGTCACTTCACAGTTGACGCTCGATGAAGCGTCACGCGGTGATCCGACTGCTGCCGCAGATCGACTGATATTACTGATTGGAATTCCGCTTTTGGATATCGATTCCGACGCACAGGCCTTGGCCGGTCTTTTATTGTCCGGACACATGATGCCGGAAAAGGCTGCCGCCGATGCTTTACATGTTGCAGTGGCGGCACTCGGTGGTGTAAAATATCTTCTCACACTTAACTGCAAACATATCGCGAACGCACATGAACTTCCTCGTGTCTACAAACTGCTGAATGACGAGGGTTTCGGTGGCATGCTGATATGCACGCCTGCTGAATTTTTGGGTAGCAATTAGAATGACAAAGTCACAACCAATACTTGACGAACTGCACTCGATCCGCGAACAATTGCTGGCCGAGTCAGGAGGTACGCTGGCGGGACTCGTCGCGCGATTGCAGAAGGAACAAAAAGAGTCGGGGCGAATCATACTCAAAACAAGACGAACAAAGGATTGCAGCGAAGTCGCCGATCGACCGATTTCTGATGGTACCCCTACTCCGGCGACTCGCTGAATCCGGTCGTTCGTTTTTTGAGGAGAAAAAGCATGAGATGGTTAGTTGCGAACCAGAGGCGGCAGTCTACTATCGCGACGACTACAATTAGGGCGAACGAAAAATCACAGCCAAAAGCTCAGTCAGCTTGATTGACTTGCGTTGAGTCATTGGCTTTCGCTTGCTGAATTTCTCATTTGTCGAGAAGAACTCGAGTTTCAACCAAATGCGAGAACCGCCGAGCAAGCTACGGTGGAGTGCCCGTAATGATGGCATCCATTTTCAAACATTTATTCTTTGGCTGATTCTCCAGCCGCATTCTTGTTGTTTTCCTCTTCTTCATCCTCCTCCCTATTGTTTGCAAAAACGAATGCCGCTCGAACGGGCGGCGGCATGGGGGAATTTGGCCCGCGTACGCTTCGCCAAACTATTTCTCCTAACAATAGATCGTCCGCTGCGTCTTCTTTAGCAAAGTCCAATTGCTCGGACTCTACAGCCCCCCAAGCCAGCGCATTGTTCGTTGCGTTGAGGTCAACTTGTGCCCGCAGGTGTTTGTAGGGACTCATGTCGATGGATTTACCAAAACAAGCGTACATTGGGTTGGCCGCCGCGTCGAACTGGGTCATTGGCTCAATTCCCAAAATCAATTCCATTGAACGCAACATGCTTGAGGTCGAATATAGCGTTGAATCAACAGTTCCTCGTCGAATGTAAGGGCTGATCGCCAACGCGACGGTGCGATGGGCATCGACATGATCCGAGCCGTTTTGCGCATCGTCCTCCACTACAAAAATAGCGGACTCAGACCAATACTTGCTTTTGGAAATGGTTTCAACAATCTGTCCTAACGCTAAATCGTTATCTGCGACCATGGCAGTCGGAGTCTTTTTTCCGACTTTAGTACCCATGGTATGGTCATTCGGGAGGCGAAGCACAATAAACTGAGGCAAGTTACCATCCCGTTCAAACTCGAGCATCCTTTCAGCGAAACGTTTAGCTCGATCAACGTCTGCATAGTCCAAATCATAAGATCGATAGAACGGATCGAAGTGTCCTTCTAGGGCCGGTACACGAGCTTTCCCAGGCATAGCCTTGGCTCCATTTTGGATGAATTCACCAAAGCTGTAGTAGCTAACGTTAGACTCTTTGCATTTGTCCCAGATATAGCCGCTCGAAGGAAAAGCAATTTCGTAACCGCCCTCCGATGTGTATCCGATCTTGCCTTTGCCTCCTCGGTAGTTAAGAGGCCAAACTCGTTCCACGAAGTCGGTTGCATAAGCGGCCATGGACCATTCGTGACCATCTGCACTCACTTCGCTTTCAACGTAAAAATTGTCGAGGAGCACAAATTCCTTCGCAAGTGCATGGTGATTCGGAGTGACCGATTCCGGGAATATGCAAAGATTTGGATCGCCATTGCCTTGTTTCAGGTCTCCAAAAACTTGATCGTATGTTCGATTCTCCTTGATGACGTAGAAACAGTGCTTGATCGGGCACGGTTCTCCCACTCGAGATGGAATAATGGAGTCCTTGGCAAGAGCTTGCAAGTTGGGTTGTTCGTCTTCTCGCAAAGGCGAAACGGCATAAGCATCCTTAGTCCACTTGACCATTTGAGCGGGTGACGGCGAGGGAATTATGCTGAGCGTCCCTTTGAACAACCCGCCGATGTATTCCCGAATCGACGCTGGTGGTTCACGAAGTGGATTCGGACCTTTAGAATTGTCATGCGAGACTAGGCCTTTTCCATTCGTGACGAGAATTTTTTGCCCGTGTTCGGCGAATCGAACGCATGTTGGATACCAACCAACAGGGATGAATCCGAGCGACTTGGATTTCCCACGTTCGCGAATATCGAACATCGCAATGTTGTTGTTATCGGCGTTTGCCACAATTAGCACATTTTCATCGGGGGAAACGGAAAGGCTATTGGGCGTACTTCCGTTTTTCTTCGTAGCAAAGAGGGAGGTTTAAATAATCTCTTTCGAAGTTCCTTTTTCTGTTTCAAGCAATACGACTGAATTGTCGTCAGCGCATCCAACCAACAGATATTTGCCGTCATCGATAAAGAGCATTTCAGTGGGATGGCTTCGGACCGACCATTGTTCAGCCAACTTCATCGACTCAAGATCGATTACGGCGACGGACGACTTTCCCCAAAGGCTGACAACGGCTCGCTTCTTGTCAGGTGCGACTACAACGTCGAATGGAAAACTGCCCGCTGGGAATTCGATTGTTGCCAGTTTCGTGGATGCGTCCAAATCCAGAACTGTAAGCTGATTTGCCATCATTCCGCAAACAAGCAGTCGGTTTCCGTTTTCAAGTCCAGCTAGCGACGAAACAACGAACTTTTGCTTGGGGTCGACAACCTGTACTTTGCTTTCCAGGGTCAAGTATCCCGCATGATGCCCATACACGTAAACGCATTCATCCTCAGCTCCGCTAACGTAGAGTTTGCTACCATCGTCGTTGAAACGAATTCCTTGAAAAGCTTGATCAACAACAACCGACGAAGTTATTTTTTTTTCGGCAATCGAAACCATTCGAATTTCATGAGTCCCCCAGCCCGTATGGAGTATGGCGGCGAATCTGCCATCCGGCGACAGCTCTATGCGACTCGGGAAATCGCCCAGGTCAATCTGATCCCCTGCAGGCCGCAATGACCAACCGTTTGGCAAGAGTGTTTGCCCATTGCTTTGGAGACCGGGAAGCTGAATCGGACGTTTACTGAAATTCGCTTCCTGGGAAAAAACTGGAAACACCGAAAAAAGAAAGAAAAAGATAGAGATAGAGAATGTTCGAGAATAAAACATTGGTTGTTGCTAAGTGATTTGCTTTGGTTGAATGGAAGCGACTTTGATGCGCAAGTCGCCTATTTTTGACGCCGCAGTATACCTCTTTCTACATATCCCAAATCGTGCCTACGTAGCCGAAATCGTGAGATTTCGGATTTCTGGCGTCTTTGGTATCCTGATTTTTGTCTCGAATTACGATTGTTTTCTCGAGTTAGGTGATAAGGTTAATCCTCGCCCCATTGTTGACTAGTGAGGTGCAACTGGTTATTCTAAAGTTTGAGTTGGCATCCGCTTAACTCTCCCCACCTAAACAATACTACGAATTTTGAATCCCTCATGCAATCGGGTTCGAATTACGTATCGCTAATTACCGTTGTGTGATTGTTTCAATCGCGACAACGCAAACGAGGAGTTGGAGTCTATGTCGCTTGGCCTTCGCAGCATTCTTTCGACCGCAGCCTTGGTCGCAATGCTTTTTTGTTCACACTGGAGCGGCTTGCTGGCTGACGAATCTCTAAAAGCCACCTCACCAAGTTTTGCAAAAGAAGTGCTGCCTATTCTTCGAGCAAATTGCTTCGGTTGTCATCAAGACGCTAAAAAACTTGGCGGATACATGATGACCGATTTTAAAACTTTGCTTGTCGGTGGTGAATCAGGTTCTGCAGCCATTGTTCCTGGCAAGTCTCTCGAGAGCCATTTGATCCAAGTGATCTTGCCGATCGATGGGAAAGCGGAAATGCCGAAAAAAGGAAAGCCTTTATCCGACATCGAGATTGGCATCATCAAACGCTGGGTCGACGCAGGAGCGATCAATGATTCGAAATCGGTGGGCTCACGATACTCTCTTTCGCAGCCTCCCGTTTACAAACTTTCTCCCACCATCAGTAGCCTCGATTACTCAAAGGACGGAAAGCAAATTGCTGTTTCTGGCTTTCATGAGACTCTTCTTTTTGATTCCGAAAACGGAAAACTCCAACAGCGACTGATTGGTCTGAGTCCACGTGTTGAATCAATTAGCTATTCACCAGATGGCAAGTGGCTAGCTGTTGCTTCTGGCGAACAAGGGGTCAGTGGTGAGTTGCAGATTTGGAACGTCGAAACCAATAAGCTTGAAAGGAGCCTACAGCTTGGAAGTGATACGCTTTTTGGAGTCAATTGGGCTCCTGACTCAACGTTGATCTCTTTCGGAATGTCTGACAATACTGTGCGTGCAGTGAACCTTGAAGGTGAGCAGAAACTTTTCCAGCGAGCGCACGAAGATTGGCCACGCGCGACGGTATTCACGCCTAGTGGAAAGCATCTGATTTCCGCCGGTCGCGATATGACTGTCAAATTGATAGAAGTGGATACGGAACGTTTTGTCGATAATATCACCTCAATTACCCCTGGAGCGCTGCGAGGTGGGGTTCAGGCGCTGGCTCGACATCCATCACGAAATGAAATCTTGGTCGGTGGTGCGGACGGTACTCCGAAGATCTATCGCGTGTTTCGCCAAACGGCCCGCGTGATAGGGGACGATGCAAATCTGATTCGACAAATGGAATCTTTGCCAGGTCGCATCTTCGGTGTGGCGATCAGCCCGGACGGACGTTATTTAGCGGCCGCCTCGACGCTTGATAATCAAAGCACAATCAAAGTATGGTCGTACGACGTGGATGGCGAGTTGCCAAAAGAAATTAAGGACCTTCAAGCAAAACGGGTTGCATCTCTAACCGCAGATGAAAAGAAAAAACTCGAAGCCTATGTTACAGCTCAACCAAAAGTTATCGCTTCGTGGACAATACCAACGGCTGCGATCTACGCGATTGCGTTGGATTCCAATGGTCGACTTGCTGCAGGCGGTTCTGACGGTCGTCTCCGAGTTTGGGATTGCGCAAGCAGCGAATCCATTTTCGATATCGATGTTACACCCAGCTCAACGACCAATGACTCCGACACCGACTTGCTTGCAGACCTGCGAAAGAAACGACTAGCTGAGATCGCGGCCACTCACGTCAACGAACGCGCTTCGTCCGAGTTCCTGAAAGAGGTGGACAGTTTCCTGGTTTCGCGAGTCACCGCAATTGACGTTCAGCCTGCAACAATCGAACTTGACTCCTGGAACGCTTCGGCCCAAATCACAGTCTCTGCGACCATGGAAAATGGCGACGTTCGCGACGCGACCCGAGTCGCTTCGCTGGCCACATCATCGTCAAACATCTGGCTATCGAAACGTGGATGGGTTCAGCCTCTCGAAAATGGAACGTGCGAGATCGAAATCCGTCTCGCGGGCTACACAAAGAAATTGCCAGTAAAGGTTTCATTTGATACCAAGAAACCAATGGACTTTATCCGTGACGTTAACCCAGTTCTTTCTCGAATCGGTTGCAACGCAGGGACTTGTCATGGTGCCCAAGCTGGCAAGGGCGGACTCAAGCTGTCTCTTCGTGGATACGATCCCACTTACGATGTACGATCCTTGGCTGACGATTTGGCCGGCAGACGAATTAATCCATCCTCCCCTCTCGACAGTCTTATCATGACGAAACCGTTGGGGTTGGTAGCTCACGTCGGTGGCAAGCTGTATGAAGCCGGAGACAACCATGGGCTCGTGATTCGTCAATGGATTGCGGAGGGAGCAAAGGTGAATTCGTCGAGTACCAAGGTTTCCCGAATTGAGCTTTCCCCTTTGAATCCGGTTGCGCCAATGCCTGGAGCTATACAGCAACTTCGTGTTATGGCGACTTACCCGGATGGCAGAACCCGCGACGTAACTCGCGAAGCCTACATCGAGACGGGAAATGCTGAAGTCGCTTCGGTGGTAGAGGGAGGCCGTATTCAAGCCATACGTCGTGGTGAAGCTCCAATCTTGGCTCGCTACGAGGGAGCTTATTCCGCAACAACCTTGACCGTCATGGGGGATCGATCCGGTTTCGAGTGGCAACAGATAACCGCAGCAAGCCCCATTGATTCTCTTGTATCAGCCAAATGGGAACGCATGAAGATCAAGCCGTCGGAGATTTGCAACGATGCAGACTTTCTTCGACGTGTGACGCTAGATCTATCGGGACTGCCTCCAACGACAGAGCAAGTGAAAACCTTTATTGCCGATCCAACTCCAACGCAAGAAAAGCGTGAGAAGCTTATTGATCAGCTGATTGCCAGCGATGCTTTTGTTGACCATTGGACCAACAAGTGGTCGGATCTCTTGCAAGTCAATTCCAAGTTTTTGGGAAAAGATGGGGCATCCAAGTTTCGCGAATGGATTCGAGAGAGCGTTGCCAAAAACAAACCCTATGACAAGTTCGTACATGAGATCGTCACAGCCTCAGGCTCTAATCGCGAAAACCCTGCTGCGTCGTATTATAAGATCTTGCGAACTCCGGAAGACACACTTGAGAACACAACTCATTTGTTTTTGGGAGTTCGGTTCAATTGTAACAAGTGTCATGACCATCCGTTCGAGCGATGGACTCAAGACCAGTACTACGAAACCGCAGCTTACTTTTCGCAAGTGAAGCTGAAGAAGGACGATGCTTCCGGTGACAAAACCATTGGTGGAACAGCTGTCGAAGGCGCTAAACCGATTTTTGAAGAAGTGTCGGACGGTGGTACCACCGAAATGAAACACCAAAAGACACAACAAGTCGTTGCGCCGAAGTTTCCATTTCCATCGGAATACGCGGTTGATCAGAATGCCTCTCGACGCAAACATTTTGGCGCTTGGCTTACAAGTCCGAAGAATCCTTACTTCGCTCGCAGTTATGTAAATCGAATGTGGGGTTATCTGCTTGGCAAAGGACTTATTGAGCCAATCGATGATATTCGCGCAGGGAACCCAGCTAGCATTCCGGAGCTTGTCGATTTTCTGGAAAAGGACTTTGTGAAGCACGGATTTGACGTGCAGCATCTGGTGCGTACGATCTGCCGTTCAAAGATCTATCAACTCTCGATGGAGTCGAATAAGTGGAATTCAGACGATGACCGCAATTACTCGCACGCAATGCCGCGACGCTTGCCTGCCGAGGTTTTGTACGATGCGATTCACCAAGTTACTGGTTCAGTCTCACACTTGCCCGGGATGTCCCCAGGTGCTCGGGCCGCTTCGTTGTCGGATGCTGAGTCTGGCTTGAAAGATGGTTTCTTAACCAATCTTGGGAGACCACCACGCGAAAGCGCTTGCGAATGCGAACGGTCAAGCGAGTTGCGTTTGGGATCGATCATGGCACTCGTGAGCGGCCCGACGCTTGGGTCCGCCATTTCCGATCAGACCAACTCCATCGGCCAATTGGTAAAGCAGTTTCCGAAAGATAACGATTTGATCAATGAGTTATTCCTGCGCGTCTTAAACAGACCAGCTCAACCTGGCGAAGTTGTAGCAGCCAATTCGGTTACTAGCCTTATTGCAATCGATCACGAAACGCTTTCAAACGCACTTGCCAAACGAGAAGCGTGGTGGTTGGAGGAAAAACCCAAGCGTCAAGCACAGTTGGAGGCCGATCGATTGGACGCTCAAAACAAACTGGCCGCTCGGACAAAGTTGATACAGCCCGAACGCGAAGAGGCGGAAAAGAAACGCGTCGAGCGAAGCGTAGTGGCGAAAGCGGCCATCGATGCGTTTGAAGCGATTCTTCCTGATAAACTCGAAGAGTTCTTGAAAAAAGGACAAAGCACGACCATTTGGCGCACTTTGATGCCAAACAAATCGGATGCAACAAACAAAGCCATGTTGGTACCTCAAAGCGACCGATCCATTATCGCGCGTGGCTCGGCAGACAAAGGTGTTTACACGATTAATACGCCAGCAGATCCTTCGGACTTCAATACGGTTCGATTGGAAGCGTTGACGAGCTCAGAATTTAAGTCGCCAGGCCCTGGGCTTTCTGCCAATGGCAATTTCGTGGTCACGGAGTTGGAAGTTTACATTGGAATGGTCGATAAGCCCAAGGAAATGCGAAAGATTAAGCTCACCAAGGGACTAACGGACTTCGACCAACCTGGGTTTTCAGCTGCAGCGGCCATCGACAACAAGCCGAAAGACCAAGGAGGATGGGCAATCAATGGTGCGGATGGAACGGAACACTGGGCCGTTTTCGCAACAGACGAGCCGGTTAAACTTCAGCCGGGCGAAGTCATCCAGTGGCGAATTCACCAGTTCCATGACGCTGCGGACCACCGGCTCGGTCGATTTAGATTGAGCGTGGCAAATCGTCAAGGAGAGCTTGCTCTCGGACTGTCCGAATCGTTAACTACCGTAGCTCAAATACCGAAATCCGCCTGGACGGAACAGGTAACCAAGGAATCTCTTGGCTATTTTCGGGTTTCGTCAGCTGAATTTAAGAAACTGAACGAAACGTTGGCTAAGGAAAACAAGCCGTTGGCTGAAGACGAACAAGTTGTTTCGCTAAAAAAGCGAATCGAACGACTTGCTGCACCACTCGCTGACG
>JAYTVL010000494.1:0-51176 GCA_043744075.1 Pirellula sp.
AAAAGTACCGTAGGATGGGACCAATGTCCCGTCCGTTGATTCGTTCGGGACAATGGTCCCAAACTACAACTGGTATCTCACAGCCTGCCGCTCGCCTTAGTTGTTAATTCGTTTCCAGATGACGAACTATGAATTCGCGCATCGCTTTGTAGGCCTCTTCGATTTGTTGAGAGTTACCACCGCCGAATCCGTGCTCTCCGTTCTCTATTGTCTTAAGAATATGTGAAACGCCGTGTTGTTTAAACTGCGAGGCCATCATTTTCGATTGTTCGTATGGGACATCGGTATCCAAATTGCCGTGAATGAGAAGCGTTGGCGGATAGTCACCATTAACATTTCGCACTGGCTCATACTGAGCAATCTTGTCGGCAATCGTCTCGCGATCGAAGCCGCTGACTTCCTGCGGCCAAAGGCCATTTTGGCGATAGTACATGTAAATCAATCCGCCGTTGCCGCTCCGCTGACTAGCATTCGAGACGACGGTACCATTTGTTTGGCCGACCGCTTCGTCGCTAGAGATTTTCTTTGGGTTGTGTCGTGGATGTGGGCTGGGCGTTGAGTACCAATCGCCGACCAGTTCGCCATAGCCATATAGCGAGACAAGTGCTTTCGGGCGCGGTTGAGCTCGGTATCCCGCCACTAATGTCA
Source organism: Pirellula sp. (assembly GCA_043744075.1). Classification (GTDB taxonomy): domain Bacteria; phylum Planctomycetota; class Planctomycetia; order Pirellulales; family Pirellulaceae; genus JBKCUI01. Next base: position 649 of record JAYTVL010000494.1, read on the forward strand.
GATACCCGCCCGCGGATCCACCAGTAACGACGATCTTGTTAGGATTGAGATGAAAGCGCTTCGCGCCGTCTCCTGCAATCCAGAGGAAGGCTGCTTCTATGTCGCTAATGATTTCTGGAAGTTTTGTCTCGGGTGCAAGTCGGTAATCGATGGATATCAGCGCATAGCCTTTCGCTTCGGCCAGGGCACTTACCTGAGCGGGGAGCCCTTCCCGGCCTCCCATGATTAGCGCTCCACCGTGAATCCAAACAATCACAGGACGAGTGCTTTCACCTTGTGGACGATAAATGTCTGCCAGTATTTTGTGCCCATCGACTTCGCGATACGCGACCGTCGTTTTTTCAAGCTTCGATTGTCCTGCGACCGGCTGCAAATGCAAGATGTTGAAAACAACGAGTGATGCAATCGTGATCTGATAATAGAGGAACCTGTTCATTTCGAATCCCCGAATCTGTTACTTGCAATGGATTGACAACGAATTGCCACCAACCAATTGCCACCAATTGAAAACGTGAACTGAGCCATTGTAACCGATCAAGGCCACTGCCAGAACTTCATTAAATTGTTTGGCCAGTTGCATGCTGAACGAACACCGCCAACGCGACCCACAAAGAGACTGGGTGCCGGGTTCTTCAGAGATGAAATGGAGTTCGGTATAGGCAGCAGGTGCCAAACACAGGCAGCTCGGTGTGGCTGGAAATGGCAGGCTTTGCCGTCTGCGAGCCGCCTCGACGCCTTCCCTAATAGATTGGGGTTTGTGCCATCGTAGTTCCGCGACGTACCTTTGAGTCGTTGGTGCTTCAACTCGGAGCGCTGCCCACACCGCGCTTCTCGAGCTCGTGTCGATAAGTGAAAGTCCGTCAGTATCTTCCGGCGATGGAAGGAATGCTGCTGATGAGATTGGAGGTGCTTTGGATGAATCATACCAAAGCGGATTGCCCCCCAAAATTAACTGCCTATAAACCTTGCTGGGGCTATTCACCATGAAGAAACTAAGTCATGTTCAAAAAATGACTCGGCGGGCCTTCTGGCAGGGACAGGGCGCACTGGAAATGAAGCCGAACTCGTTGGCTCTATCCAGTTTGATGAATACTTCGAAATATTTGGACAGCCATACTTGACACGTCCAACAGACTGAAGCAGCACAACTTTGTTGTCGATGTACTTCGTAAACTCAACTTCTCCAGAGTTATAGAAAGTCCATTCGTCTGACGTGTCTTCTTCCTCAAATGTAACGATGATCCCGCCTGCGGGTTCCTGATCGATCATGACGGGAGGATGCATTCCAAGTTTTCGTGACTGCTTCAAGAATATGAGGGCTTGGATTGTGGCCACTGAATTCGGGGTATTGCTTGTTAGATGGGAAGCTTCCATGAGCCTTGCAACAGAGTCGATACAATCACACCACAACTGTGTTTCCCGATCACTCTTCCTCGAAATAAAACCATCGTCACATGTGACAGGACTGCATGGTGCCACCCTGGATATGAATCGTCCAATTTCCATGATCATGATTCTTTACATTGAAAAAGTATATCGCTTGATACGACTGAACGAAAGAAACTCACGACTAATTCGTGCGCATCGTCAAGTGATTCCCAAACTTCTTTTGAGGATGTCAGTTCTCCCCTTGCGGTAAAGCTCAAGATAACAGAATCATCTGGGACCTGTTTCGCCGGCGCTGAATCAACGACTAACCGAGTATTCATCGATTCAATATCCCAAATCCACTGGCAACGTCGACCGACTAATCTACCACCAGTTGGTTGCTTCAGTTCTGCATGAAATAGTCCCGGAAGTACCTTTTCCCATCCTATATTTTCCTTGGTTGGAGTTACTTTATTGACATAGATCAATTCCCATTTCGTCGCAACAGGAGCACTTCCAACAACCTTTAATACGAAATCACACCAGCTACTCCACATCGATTCCAATTTGGACCTTACCGCTGGGTATCTAGGATACTCTGAATTTACTTTTCTCCAATTTATCACCATGCGATCCCTTTGAAGCTGGCAAAGCCAATCTCCGTCCGCCGAGCTCATCATCAATCTGGTTTCAGGCTCGCCCAAGAGCTCAATTGTAAGGTTTTTGTCACTGAATGGCTTACCGAAAGCGAACGATTCCGCATTGAAACGTATCGGTTGGACCGGTTCGACTGTTGGAAAACTCCCTTTGTTTTCCCACCAAAATGGACCCAAATGGACATCATTCAAGCTAACAATTGGTTCAAAGAGGATAGACAATGCCAATTCCACAATCGGCGGATTTGAATTGGGCAAATTAGAGTCGCTTGCTAATATCATTGGATTGGTGAATTTTCGTTCCAAAATCGTGCTTTTCCACAAGTATACGTCATGAAGGTCTTTCGTGTTCCAAGCGAACGGAAGTCGGAAGGATAAAATAGACTTTCTAAGCAAGTCAACGGGATCGCTGCCTGGGAGGGGGAGACTCACTTGGTATCGATCCACCTCACCCACGCACCACCTAAACGAAACGAGCCCCATCGATGAAGACGGGGCTTGGTGGGCTTTGTGTTTGGCGATGAGGATCGATGATTCCGTTTCCCCCGCATGCGATCCGGTCGTGATTGGCAGGTTTCTTGAATTAATACTTCCACGTTTCTGCTGTTAGCGGGAGCTCGTTGAGTTCGGCTCGGGCCTCGCGCCATGTCGGGTACTGCTTCTCAAGGATTTCAATGAATCGATCATTGTGTGTCGGCTCAAGCAGATGAACCATTTCATGGACGATCACATATTCGAGCAGGTCCTTCGGCTTTTTCACGAGTTCGGTATTGAGCCGTATGTTGCCCGCCCTGTGATTGCATCCACCCCACTTGGTTTTCATCCGCTGTAGGAAATACGCCGACACCTGCACCTTCAACTTGCGCTCCCATTTTTTGATCAGCGCTGGCACTACCTCGTGCAGCAATGATTTGTGCCACTCGTGGATTACATGCACACGCTTTGTTTGATCACTTCCGGGACGAACCGTCAGGGTGATGCGCTTGTGGTCTAGCGAGACAAAGGGCTTGATTTCCTGCAAGAGGATGGTCAAAAGATAACGACGTCCCCAGACATAATGGCTTTCCCTCTCGATGAATTGCCTAGGCGTTTCCCTGGCTTGGTTCTCCAGCTTCTTTTGTTGCTCGCGAATCCAACCCAATTTCGAAATCGCGTAGGCGCGGGCCACATCGAATCGCGTGGCGGTGGGAGCGACTAGTGTTACGCGGCCGTCCGGTGGATGAACGGAGAGATGTACATTCTTGATTGCCTTCTTGGTCACAACAATCGAGATTTCACCCAGTTGAATGGTTTTAGTCATCAGTAGTTTCGTTGATTCTTGATGATCTCAAAAATGGCGAGCGTCGCTTGACGATCTCGCGACATGATGTGGAACAACGCATTCATTACTTGCTTTTCGCGAGGTTCGTCCCCTTTCCATCCGGCAGGAGCTTTTTCTCGCATAGTACGATCGAGAGCGAGGGCTAGGTTCGCCTTTTCATCCGCATCGACGGGGCACTGGAAGTTTGATGTTGGAATGCTGTCAAGATTATTGAAGAGGATGATGGCTTCCGGGTGTCCGAAGAGCACCGCAGGTACGCCGTCCGGTTGGTCCTGTTTCGCCATCCGTTTCACCAGATTCTCTGCATTTATCAGGAACGCCTCGTATGTGGCGGTATCCGCTCGGCTCTGTCTAATAAGGTCGTCGAGCAGTCTGGACATCTCGGTGTAAAACTTTGGGTCCGTGAGTTGGTCGCGGATGATCGTCTTGCGGACGTTGTTAATGATCCCCTCGGCGATGGCGTTCCTTGAGAGCTTGCCTTTCGCGTTTAGCTTTTTCGCGATCGCGTCGTGGATGCCCGTCTGGATGATTAGCTCGGTAAGGGATAACGAATTCAGGTTGCCAAGGTCGGCAGCAGGTTCGGCTTGAATGTAGGTGTTGAGGAGGTGACGTCTATGTCCAACTCATCCGAGCTATAGACTTCGATTGCTTGCTGCACATCCCCAAACAGTTCCTTGAAGTCGACAATGTGGCCGTAGTCCTTGTCGTCGCCGTCGAGTCGGTTGGTTCGGCAAATTGCTTGGAACAAGTTATGATCGCGTAGCTCGTTATCAAGGTAGATATAAGTGCAACTCGGAGCGTCAAAGCCAGTCAACAACTTGCTCACCACAATCAACAATTTCAGGTTGGCGGGTTCTTTGATGAAACGTCGCTTTACTTCATCTTCGTAGGCTTTGGTGGTCTGGCCATTCTTCAACAACTGCTGCGTGTAGGTGTCAAATTTGTAGCGTTCGTCACTGTTCGCTGGCTCGCGAGAGATTGCATTGTGGTTCGGCTCATAAGATGTGATCACGCCGCAGTATTTCCCAAAGGACGTATTCTGGAAGAGCCGGAAGTAATGGCAAGCGTCGTAGATGCTGGCCGCTACTAGGATGGCAGTTCCCCGGTCATTGTTCAGTCGCGGCTTCAAGCTAAAGTCCTCGATAATGCTGGCGATGATTCGCTGCTTGCGCTCACCAGCGCTCATCAGTTCCTCCATGGTCGCCCAGCGTTTGCGTAGGACCGACTTCTGGAAGTTGTTCAGCCCTCTGGTTTTTTGTTCAAACCAAGCGTCAATAGCCCTAGGTGTAGTGAGGCGTCTCATGCGATTGCCCGGCGGCTATCTGTACGGGAACGCCATACCGAAGCAATTGGTATGTGCGCAGATTGGCCTGATAAAGCGTGATGCCGGTCGTGTCCGCTGCTGCCAGTAGCTTCTGCAAGGCAGCAGAGATATGCGCATCGGAATAACCGCGTTGCTTCAGGCTGTCGCGCAGAATCTCAAGTTCGACGTTACGGTTTTTGTCACGCTTGCTCCACTCACCAATGTGGCGGTAGCCAAGGCAGTCCGGACGCGACTTGTCTGTGAACAGGGCAATCACGCGGTTCTGCGTTCGGCGCTCGGATCGGGGTATTTCAGGCATGCGATAGCTTCGTTGAAATGTGATGTAACGAACCGGAAAGACTTTAGCCTGTCTTTGATAGAATCGGAAATTGCGTGAATAGTTAAGCGATCCGACGAAAGATATTCGGATTTATACCTTGTGTTGCGGCCCTTGGGGCTAGGGAACCCACATTCCGTAGATTATCCTTGAAGTGCTTGAAATCAACCGGGTCGATGTTAATTGTGCGGTAGTCCGGGAGTTTTGGGTAGTATCTGAGTAGCCTTCCATGGAATCGAACGACAAAAGCCAGCGATTGATTGAAGCCGCCAGCGCTGTGCTGCATGCTGCGCCGGATCGTTCGTTGAATGTGGTCGTTCTGAACAAGGTGTTGTTCTATCTCGATCTGACGGCGCTTCGGGATCGGGGTGACACGATCACGCACAACTCCTACGTCGCGATTCAGAATGGTCCCGTCGTCGTCAAGTATCAGCAGCGGTTGATCAAGCCTCTTGAGGAACGCGGCATCGCCCGCCAAATCAGTCAATGGAACGGATCGAAGCCAATCGTTCTGGAAGAGAGCCCGAAGCATTTCGAATTTCTCGATTCGGACGCAATGCTCACGGTTGCGGACGTAACCAATTTTTTTGCCGACGCGACGTCCAAAAGCGCCTCGGACTTTTCGCATATGAATTCGGGCTGGAAACTGGCCTGGGATCGCTACCTGCGTGAAGGCAAGCCGTCAGCCGTCAACATGCGAATTGCAATGCAGCAGATCATTGAATCCGATCCTTGGATGCGTGTGCCGCTGTCCAGAGATGAAGAAATCCTTGCGGCAGCAGACGATGCCATCGGAGACGATTGGTAATGCACTACCAGCCGGAAGACGGCAAGTGGCAGTTGGGTGGGAAAGCGAAGCTGCTAATCGAGCTACAGGAGCAAATGACCGCTGAAGAGCACGAGCAGAACAAGCGAGCACTGCAAGAGTTTCTCTGCGGCTATTTTTCCTCCGGTGATTGCAAAAATGCTCTTGGTGACACGATTTCCCCGCTAAAGGCAACCCCGAAAGGCGGAAAGGTTCTAAAAGTTCGTTGGGCATTGCCGGGATCTGGCAAGAGCGGTAGTCTGCGATTGGTCGTCGTGGCCTATTGTGATGAAAAACGGGTCCAAATAGCCCAGGCATTTCGACGTCGCGACGATCCGACCGACGACGACGTTCGTGATGCAATCGACGACATGTGATGACGGTAAGGCCGTCGTTCACACAAGCCTTGTTCTACCGGTGAGGAGTTCCTGCATCATGCCATGCCTTGCTTGAGGGCGCGGGTCTTGGCCTGCCGCTGCTCCAGCACCGCCAACTCCGTGTCCATCTCCGTCAGCGCGGCGGCAATGGCGGTTTGTTCGGGGAGGGGCGGAACTTCGGCCAGTAGCTTCTGCAAGGCTGCTGAAATATCCGCATCGGAGTAACCGCGTTGCTTCAGTTTGTCGCGCAGAATCTCAAGTTCGACATTACGGTTGTTGTCACGCTTGCTCCACTCACCAATGTGGCGGTAGCCAAGGCAGTCGGGACGCGATTTGTCTGTGAACAGCGCGATGACGAGGATCTGCGTTTTGCGTTCAGAGCGGGGTAGTTCGATCATGGAATTTCTTGCGAGAGTAACCGTTCACGCTTCTGTAACGGAAGTCGCTTAGACTTTCGGTGAAGCACTTCGGGCACCGAGCGTCTATGCGACTTCCGCTACAGGGTTTGCCGGTTTCGTGTATTACGGGTATTTGAATTCGCTAGTAGCTGAGTGTATAGTAGCTTTCTAAACGTTGGACAAAATTCAGCTTCATGCCGTGTGTCTTGGGCCATTGGCCAGCGAGACCTATATCCACCGGTTTTTATTTGTAACGCGATCATGATTCGGATTGTGGCTGGATGAAAATGCTTTCGAAGAGGAAGCATGGGTCGTTTGCGATTTTAGTCCACACATACGAATGAATTGTTGCTCCCTTCTCCCCGGTCGTCCGGGGAGAAGGGCTGGGGATGAGGGGAAGAGAGTGTCGGAAACGCAACTAAGCACCGATGCATACGTTTCTTGGCACAACCACGTAGCAGCGTCTCTCCGCAGACGCTGAAAATTGCGAGTCTCGGAGAGGCTCGCCTACATGAGGTTATTGGCCACGTGTTTCCCCTTGTATCTACTCCGTTGACAGTTTTGAGCAAATTTAGAAGATCAGGACATGGCAGGAGCAAAAGAAAAAGAGCGTTGCCGGTTCGATTGTTCACTTTTCAGGTATCGAACTCGCTGCGTTCGTTTCGTCCAACAGTTTTTTCCATCGCGGGTTATTTGGTTCTTGTTCGCATAGCCAAGGCAAATGAAACTTGGCCGCGAACCATTCTTTTTTCGCGACGGATTGAATTACAGTGGATGATCGATAGAGGAATTGTTTTTTTGCAGCGAATTTTCGCAGATAGTCTTCAAACTCTAAGTCGCGAGGGCTCGACGAGTCTTTCTCGGCTAAAAAATGATTGATCGCAGCTTGAGGATTTTTTGGTAGCAGTCTCTCAGCGTCCCATATGCGGGCTGTCTCGTCCCATGATGCGGTTGCGATTCGGCTGCCGTCGAGACTGAAGGCGACGCAATATACCTCGTTTTCGTGTTTCATCGGCACCCCCAAAGGTGCGCCCGTCTGTGCGTCCCATATGCGGGCTGTCTTGTCCCATGATGCGGTTGCGATTCGTCTGCCGTCGGGACTGAAGGCGACGCAAGAGACATAGTTTTCGTGTTTCAGGGCTGCCCATGAGCGATTTCCGCGAGTCAGTCGATCGACTATTACAGGTTCATATGCTTGTTTGAGAGGGTCGTAATCCGCTCGAAGTGCTCTTGCACGCATAAGTTTATCTACCCCGCTGTCCGGCCTACCTGCCTCGTACTCAGCGACACCATAAGCGAACAAAACTTTGGAGGCTTCTTTCGCTTGCTCCGTTTGTTCTTCGAGCCTGGTAATTGCCAGTGTCTCTTGCTTGTTGGCTTCTACTTTTGCGGACTCTGCAAGAACTGTTTGAGTCGTCGCGGCATGTTGTGCACGCCATGCTAGTCCGCCGAAGATACACGACAAAACAGTCAGCATCGCCAGTGATGTAACTGCCGCAAGGCGAATTTGTTTGCTGCGTTTTGCTCGATTCTTTGAAAACTCAATAAACTCTAACGTAATTGCCTCGAGCGACATCCGCGAATCGACTAGCAAATCCGCTTCTTCAAGCTGTTGCCCCACGCAAGCAACATGTCGGCTCGCTTGCGTTGTCGTGTCCAGTTTGTTGCGGCTGCAACAACACGCCCTCGAATGCGAAGCAGTTCACGGTCCTCAATCAACCATTCTTGCAGGCGACTCCAACGCGATAGTAGTGATTCATGAATGATTCGTACGACTGGAGTTCCATCATCGGCTAAATCGGATTGAAACAATCGCGACGCGACGAAGCGATCTGTGAATAATCGCTGATTGGTATCGCTTGCAAGTAAACTTAACGGAGCTTGCTTGCTCGTCGCAGTGTCATCGGAATCGCTGCCAATGGTAACAAGCTGCCGAAAAACGCCTGGCAAGGCCGCTTGAACCTCGGGGCTCAAGGATGCAAATACAGACTCGGCTCTGGTTGCAATGGCTCCCTAAAGCCTACCGAGTTGTTCATAGGCTTCGAACGTCAATTGACCTCGCTCGTTTCGCCGCTCATAAAGCTCGTCCAAGGTGAATTCATGCAAAGGCAAACTGTCTGGCGCACGCACCGCCGCGTCGCGAAGCACTTCGTCTAACCGCTCCCCAGTCTCCTTGCGCTCCTCAAAACGCAACGCGGCTGCTTCGGCAGGCAGACGAATCATTTGGCCAAGCTCCGCTGGAGTCGGCGGCTGAACGTCGTATTGCCCTAAACCCTCCTTTAGCTCGACAAGGCTCGGGACCGTGCCAAGCGAACCATAGAAGTCGCTACGCAAGGTAGCGATCACCCACGTCCGTCCACTCGATGCCAATGCCGACAAAGCCAACGCAAAACGGGAACGATGATCTGCTGTAAGGCTCTCGAGCGTGAAAAGCTCCTCAAGCTGGTCGACCACGAACAATAGCCGTGCCTCGGGTTGCGGTGACGATTCACTCGCTGGTTTCAAGACGGAGGCGGCTTGCGACAGGGCACCTTTGATCAGCAGTGGCACACTACTCGGTTGGTCACGGAGCATTGCTGCAAGTTCGTTTGTAGTTGTTCCGTCAGCCGCCAATTCCGGCAATGCGTTAGTCTTGATAAGAGCTGCAGCAAGGCCGTCAAATAGGTCTCCGGTGCTTTCGCTCGGGCGAAAAACGGCTCGACGACAAAGACCGACATTGGCAATGATTCCCGGCTGCGAAAGCAGTGGTAACACTCCAGCACGAATCAACGACGACTTTCCACTCCCCGATGGCCCAAGCACTAGTACAAAAGCCTTGCCTGAGGTACTCCCGCAGGCAATCGCGTTCCGATCCGGGACCAAAGGATACAAACGACGATGTCCGACTCGGCTGGTGATTTGATCTGAGTTTGAAAAGTCTCGGTGGCCAATAGCGGCTCATGCTCCCAGAATATCGGTTCCAGATCACAGACACTTCGATAGCGGTCCTGAAGACGGACGAGCACCTTCTCGCAAAGAAAGCGTTCCTCAGCGACGTCTCCTGGGGACGAGACGAAGACGCAAAGCTTGAGGCGTCCGTCGATAGCGTCGTCGCGTTTTTCGTACACGTTGTTTGGCATTCTAAAATCTCACAAATTTGCAGGCGTGCGTGGCAGTAGTTAACCAATTCCCCATAGCTGGAGAGCCTTCTCGATCCACTGTAACTATCCCAGGACCAACGACGGGGATAACCTGTCCCTAATGGATTTCTCGAAGCAAGCTTCGCCAGTCTCGTTCGGTTAACTGATATTTGTCGGGCATGGAGTTAGGATCGTTCATTACGACGTCTTGATTTGCGTCGAATGTTAGGCATTAGTAAATCCAGTTTTTAACCGATTGGATTTTAGCAGAATTCGGGATGGTGACGGGGTGACGGTCCTACTGAACCAATGCGAATGCAATAGGAAAAACCTTACTCCACTTGCAATATTCGGGGAGCGGGGGGTGAAGGGCGAAGCGTGTCCAATTCCAAACATTTAGTTGCGTTTCCAAAGCACTCTCCCCCTCATCCCCAGCCCTTCTCCCCGGACGACCGGGAGAAGGGAGCAAGAATCGATTGGTATGCGTAGAGGCCCTCAGCCTACCTAGTAGTATGTAGCTGTGTACCAGATTTTGAGCGATGAGCTTAAAATCCTCGACCTGGAAACAGAAGCTTGCAAGCGTCTTGTAGATTGATCACCCCTGGGTTCTTGAAACCGCGGGAGAGCTGAATGGAACCTACACTGGATCGAGAGTCTGTCCAATTACATGAATATTCAAGAATCGGACCTGACCGAAGCCACCAAGTCGCTAAAATTCCGTTTGGAAGCGTCAAACGCATTCGTCGAGATCGAATCCTCGCCAGCCAAGAGGACTCGTTAAGCCGATTCCAAGAAAAAAAATCGCAACTATGCTCGAAAAGACGGCTCAATGCAGTAGGCTCCTATTTGGCTGCCTGGGCAACATTGAACGCTGATCGATTCAAAAGTAGCTCAAAACGATCGAAATGGCGGTCGATGCTTGTGGCGGCGCAGAACTTCGGCGTAGGATGGTGGTATTCGCAACGATATGTATAAGTTGAAGAAAGAAATGAGTGGCGGTTGGATTCGCTGATGGAGAAATCGAATTCGTTGGATCGATCCGGCCCTAACATGTGCACCAGCTTAATGTTGTTGCACTCTCGCGAGTCGTAGGTCTCTTGAGCGTACTCCAGGTAGGCGAGTGTGCACTCCTGGAGCAACCGCTTTAGTAGACTTGCCAGCGACGAAGGAATTCTTGTTTGCCAAGTACTCCGCGAGCAAGAGCTCGTTTTTGGCCCTGGATTCAGGCAGCTCAAACTTACCGCAGTAGTAATCTTTTCCAGCAATTCTCACGACGCCTTTCCCGGAGGTATGGCGACAAAGGCAGGCATTCGCACGTCGCACTTCGCTTTCCCTCAGTAACTACTGAGGACAACTGAGGGTGCTAAGCGCGCTTTCGAATATCGAAAGCTTTCGTTTTACAAACGAATCGCAAGGTCAAAAAACAGTAGCGAAGACTGGACTTGAACCAGCGACCCACGGCTTATGAAGCTGATTCGATTGCTTATCGATCAACGAAAAGCATGGTAAGCTAAATTGCAAATGCTGCAATACTTGCTATTAAGGAGCTCGGTTTAGGTAGCTTACCTAAGGACTAACGACGGGGGGGCGGTGAAAATGTAAAAAATGGCCGAACTCTAGGACCGTCTAGCAGTCTTGCACGAAATATTCTGAGTTTCGGGGTGGGGGGGTATCAGGCCTCGCCCAAGAAAACAGGCCAACCGCTTTTGTGCCGAGCTATCATGCGATTCACCGCTTGAGGATTCCAAGCTTTGCCGCTTGGTCGACGAATTTTCTGCAGGTTGAAATGCTCGGCGATTTCGCGCAGCAGTTTACCCTTCTCCCGCATCGCCGCCATTCGCTTGGCGATTGAGCGTTCTACTTTGTCGGGGATTAACTTTCCTCGGCAAATTTTGTAGCCGTGAATTCGTTGGCCGTTGGTCGCCTTACCCTGCGAGCGACGTGATCTGTTGGCGTCGCGAATACGTTCCCCAATTCTCGCCGCCTCCCACTGAGCGATTGTGGATAGAATCCCGATCAGCATGCGGCCAAGCGGAGTATCGGTGTCGACGCCAATGTCGAGCATATGCACGACGACGCCTCGCGACATCCAAGCTTCGCAGGTGACCACGCAATCTCGCTGTGAGCGAAACGCGCGATCCAGCTTAGCAATCACAACGTGGTCGCCTTTATGCAGTGCCTTGTTCAGCTCGCATCCTCCGTGTCGAGCGAGAAATGCAAATCGCGATGCGCTGACAGCAGGATCACGATAGATCTTACCGACGACAAGGCCATGCTGCTTAGCCAATCGCTTGGCGGCATCGCGAATGCGTTCCGACTGAGCCGACAGGGATAGTCCGCTGTCGGCTTGTTGCTCGGAACTTACACGGACGTACCCGTATACAGTGCCTTTATCCATGCCTCTATCCATACGGCCAATACCTCCGCGAATTCGGCGACCAATACTTTGGCCCAGGCCAATCGGATCGCATTTGCCAGTGGCGATGACAGCCCTGGCATATCCGGTAGCCGGGAACGTAACATGCCTCGGCCCACACGATCCAACTATGGCAATGAGGACATGGTACCCATTCCGGCCACGAGTATCCTTGTAGCTCAATACGGGATCGCATCGCCAAGAGAGTTACTGGCGCTCTATTGTCGCAAGCGGCGGTCATTGCGCCAGATGAGATCGGTGCGACTGAAAGCGTAGACGCAAGATGCGAGTACCACGCTTCCAGCAGTCCCCAGTCCATCGCGGAGGAATCCAATTGCTCCCAAACTGGAGGTCGTCTAGATCTGCGTCCAGTCTTTCTGTCAAGCCAATAGTCCGAATCCGCTGGCAAATGCCGACGGATCTGCGTCATATTGCATAGTGAGTACTGGTATCGCGATTGGCCATTGTCGTTAGGGTCGCGACATTCAAGCACAGCATCACCGAGTACCTTAGCGAATGGACCTAGTTCCTTGTGGGTGAATTTCATGATGGCTCCATATCGCAGCAATGACGATGCTTCATCATGCCGTCCTCAAGGTCCCTTACAAGGTCACCCGTTTTGCCGCATTCGCAGCAGCGTTCAGCGCCGGACTTTACTGCCGTCTTTTCAGACTCGATGAATCGACGGATTTTACCGACTGTTTGGTGCACCTCGACAGTCTTGCCACTGTACCTTCTTCCGTCCCATTCCTGTCGCGATTGGTATCGCTTCACCCATTTGCAATCTGACGTAAGTGCCCAAAAGTCAATTGAGCAATCTAGTACGGTCAGCCAGAGCTTACCCGTTTTGTCGCTTTGCCCAATCACGTAGTAGGTCCTGCCCTTGTACTCGACCTTCCCAGAGCAGGGGCGATCGGCAAGTTCTTCTTTGGACGTCTTGATCTCCTTGCCGTCCGACTCGCCAACGATTGACGCGATGGAGTCGCGTTTTGCGATGCCAATCCACCACTGCTTGCGGTCCGTATCCCAGTGGCATCCAGCCTCCTTGAGCTGGGCTTTGATCGCAAAAGTATTGCCAACAACGTATACACGTGCCCCCACGTGGTCTAGTGAAACTTGTACTGTCATGATTTACCCTTTCCGGCGTTGCCGGATCTTTGGTTATTCGAAAATGTTACTTGGTTTGCGTCAGTCGCCAGTGGCAACGGACCGCTTCCGCCAACTTCGCCAGGTTGCGAATGCCAGGCTCTTTATCGCCGCTCAGATAGGCCGAGACCAACGGCTGATTCCAGCCGCAAGCCGTCGCCACATCCGATTGTGTTAGACCTTGCTCATCCATCCGGACTTTGATATCGGCCAGCATCTCGGCTACTCGGCCGTCCAGGCCGAGTTCCATCGTGCGAGCAGAAATCGCACGCGTCCTCTCGAGCTTGTCCGCCACCTTGCGAGCCACAGCGTCTTGTTCCGCGATCGCAATCTGCGCGTCGAGCTCCTCAGCCGATCCGTCTCCACCCAGATCCTTGAGGAATCGTTTCGCGCCACGGCGAGGCTCATGCTTCAATTTAAAGAGTAGCTGTCCGAGTTGCTCGGCTTTGAGGGTCAACGTCATTGTTATTCTCCTTTTGAAAAGGCCCCCAACTCAATTGAGTTGGGGACGGGTTACACGAAATCAGTATTCGCTTGGCAGCAAAATCGTCGTCACAGATCGATCGTACTCTGTGATAATCCAGATCGTCGTCTCACCGTCCTTGAGCGTGTAGGCGCTAAGGACACGTTCGTCGTTGATCAAAGCTGAGTTATTGAGCTCAGCATCTTCGGCACAAACAGTGCCCCAATCACCAGCAGAGTGCCGTACGAGATATTGCAGCGGATTGCTATCCGTTGCGTCGAGAGCTGCCTTTGCCCCACTCGTCGCAACAACGCGGCCAAGTCTGAGAGGCAAGTAAGCTCGGTAATCAAATCCAACCATTTTCGTTTCCACCTTCCCGGCGTCGCCGGGTCACAGGTTGAGAACTGGAACTGTTTACAATCAGTCGTCCCGATCACTGATACGCATATGATATACGCTATCGGATATAAAGCAAGGGGCAGATAAATGTTTTTGAGAAATATTTTTAAGACAAAGCTTTAGCTTTTCCGGCGGTAGCCTGAAGGCTCTCTGTGATCGCAGCATCCTGTTCGGATTTGGTTTCGTCGGATGCTGGCCGCATGAATGGTTTCGCTGGGACAAACTGGTCTGTCACCACTCCAAACAAAACCATCGTGTGGCCGAACTCGATTAGGTGACCATGAGCTCCTGCAGGGTATTGGGGGCCGACGTAGACCACGATCAAGTAACCGTACAACCTGACTACCACGTCAATCGTATCTCTCAAGGGCTTCTTGGTTGGATCGTCGCCGGGGTAACCGGGCGGTGGACAGAGTTCTTTTGCTCGCTTGGCTACGACATTGCCCGCTTTGCGCATTGCCTTTGATAGCCCAAGCAGGCGATCCATGGCATCGATCTTCAACAATTGTTGAATGTGGTTATCGTTGAAGGCGACGTTGACGGCAATACTATTTCCCACCGGTGCGCCTTTTCAAGGCTGCGAGCCGCGGCGTGGGCGATTTGGCCAGCTCCTTTTTCACTTGCTGAGCGTGGGCGGCGATCGAGGCAGCCAGCTTTTGCGGTGTCTTGTGCCAACGGGCGGCCATCTTGGCTGTCGCGTCAGTGACTCCGGCATGCAAGCTTGTTCCTATTTTGTCGGCTAGCTTGTTGTCGACGGCCTCTTGAGCACCGAACCATGTCTCAGCGAGCAGCCACTCGGTGACGATGGCGACGTCTTTCCCGCTGCGAGCTGCGAAGATCTTCGCCTGCACCTCGTCAATCTTGGCCAATAGATCGATTGTCTTGGCGATCTCGCCTTTGTTCCCCATGGCAAAGGTCCATGCTTCGTGCAGCATGAAAAAAGCGTTCTCAGCGATCTCGATCGAGTCGCCCGCCATCGCGATGAACGCGGCCGCACTCGCAGCCAACCCATCGATATGAATAACGATTTGCGTCCCGCTGGCTGACTTGCGGCGCAAGGCATTATAGATCGCGTCCCCTTCGAAGACTTCGCCTCCAGGGCTGTTGATGCGGACGTTGAGCGTTGGCACTTGGCCGATCGATTCGATTGCGACGATAACGTCTTTTGCTGAAATCGAGAAGCCCCAGAAATCGTTGCTTGCGATCGGATCGTAGATGTAGATCGTATCGTTATTGTCCGCGGCTTTGATTGCGTGTGGCATGGTTTACTGTCCTGAGTTGGCTGTGTTGTCTTGGTTGGTTGAGCCTGGCGTGCCTGGCGTGATTGCTGGGTTCGCGAACTCGTCGCCGCCTTTGTATGGATCCCGATCGAGCATTTCTCGGCCCTCGTTCGGATTGTAAATACGTGAAGCGACTAGCTTGGAGATCGATTCCGCCTGCGTCTTTAAATCCGCGCGAAGCAAAGCGGCCACGTTGAACTTGTTGAAGAAGCGGCCGGTCGCCTTTTCTTTTTCGCTGAAAAACTTTTCGTCACCTTCTTGTTCGATGCGTTTGAGCCATCGCATCAAGCAGTTGGCAAGGTACGCCAAGTTTTTTTGCTCAAGCGAATTGTAAGAGACGCTCGTATCGTCACCAACAATCTGCTCAATCAAAAACCAAAGCGCCGCGTCTTGTCGCGTCAGCTTGCGGATCTCGCTTGCCTCGAAGTCCTTGAGGTTCTGTTGCATGACAGTGGCAGTCATGCCCTCTCGCAACAAAGCCGACTTGGCTCTGTTCTTGGATCCCTTGTGAGCTTCCCGGAAGTCTTTCAGCCAGTCGCGGGCCTCATCCTCAGTCTTGAACATGCCCTTTGGGGCCGTCACGATCATGCCAGGCACGCCCCAGTTTTCGAATGCGCTCCGGGTCGATTTGATTGCGGCCATGCCAGTACGCAGCGAGTCCGTCGCGTATTCCATTAAGTCAAGTCCGACTATGCCATCGAACGACAGGCCGACTATATGAAGTACATCGCGGTCGGGGTAAGGGACCATTGTTGTACGCGTTCGATCTTCGCTCGGGATGTGGGCAACGTGCCACTTCTCCCCATTCACGATCACCGTTTGAGTATTGGTCGGGAGCAAATGCAGTTTGCGAGCTCGTCCTTGCGAGTCTCGTTCGATCTCGGCCCGGCCGTTTCCTCGCAACAGCGAGTGCACCATGATCGTTTCCCAGAACAACGCTGCACACATGAGAGCGTTTGGGCGAGTGTGAACCACTCTCCAAGCCGGATGGGATCGCAGTTTCGTCTTCTTGCGTTCGTCCTGCAGGTCCGTTTCGTATTGGTGCATAGGCAACGTGGCAACGTGGCCAGCGATCTTGGTGACCGCGTACCAAACTTCCGGAAGTTTGAGTGCGTCCTCTGCTTTCAGCTTGGACTTTTCGCCGTCGGCACCTCGCACGAACTCAACGAACCAATCAGCGGGGTTGCGTACCCCCGTTATGGCCAGAGAGAATAGTCGAGCGAATGCGTTGCGGATGCGGCTGAACATAGGTTCCGAGTAGATGAGTCCGGCGGATAAGGCAAGTCGAATCTAGTAGATAACTGTAGCCCCGGTTGCCGAATCGGGGGCTAGCATGGCTTCATTGAGACTCATGATTCCAGCGACGATTCCGTCGATTTTGCGGTGATCCTCGTAGGGCGGTTTGTGCGGCTTGTAGTTGTTGTTCGAGTCCGTTTTGACCGTAACGTTCCTCGCTTGCCATTCCAAGACTGGGTTCGGATCATGTGTCAGCAGGCCCAGCTTCAGCAATCTTTCGAACTCGGCGGTCGGGTGAGCGAAGCTCGCGATTCCCTGGCCAAACTCGACTCGCTCGATACCGTCCAGCTCGAGCTCCTGAGTCAGCGACTCAGCGTTCCAGGGATCGAATGCGAGCTTGGCAATCCGATAGTGTCGATTCAGCTCCTTAATCGCGGACAGCACCAGGCTGTATTCAGTCACGTCTCCGCTCGTCAATCGCAGGTGACCAGCGTCGGCCCAAGCTCGAAACGGCAGGGCGGGATTCTCTCGCTCGAGCTCGACAACGCGGCCGTCTGGGATCCAGAAGAATGGGATCTGGTGATAAGGCCTAGGCAGGTCGAACATTTCCGCGACTCCGGCGCTCACGAGTTGTTTGGCAATCGACCGATGCAGGCAGTAGATCCCGCGCTCGGAGTACTCGAGGTCTCCGTGCTTCAGGTCGCGAAGGAACTTGACTCGCTCCATGCCGGACGGAATCGGCTCGCGATCAAGCGGAATCGTCAACACCAGTGCCGACATGTCCGACACCTTGGCCATGTCTAATCCAGCGTAGCAAGTCGTAAGTTTCGGAAAAGTCAGCTTGCGTTCGGCTTTTTTCCAGCGATCCATCGGCAACCACCTGGTCACCGACTGAGCCCAAATGTTGAAGCTGTACCGCAGGAACGCCGCTCGAGTCCGAGGCGACTGCATAGCCTCGTGTAGATCGCGTCCGAACTCATCCTCATCGATGGTGAATCCCATGGACGGATTGGCTTTCCGCCAAAGATTGCGATCGTAGATCTTGTCGCCAGCGATCTCTTCCTCCTGCAGGGCGTAAACAAGCGGATAGAATCGAGTGTCGACCAACTCCCCGCTGAGTACTTTCAGAGCGTACTCGTGTTGCTCCCAGCAAACGCCCTCCATGTTGTCACCCGCCGTAGTGATCACGAAGATGAGCGGTTGGCGGCGAGCTCGCCCCATGTATCGCAGAGCGTCCCACAGTTCGCGGCCGTGCCAGACGTGGAGCTCGTCGCAGATGGCACAATGCCCGTCGAAGCCTTCTTTGCCTGAAGGCGACGCGCTCAAGGCCTTGTACTTGGATAGCTTCTTTCCATAGGAGATCATCCAACTCGAGCGATTTATCTTAATTGCCTTGTTCAGCTTGGCGGAGGCCTCGACCATGTTCACCGCTTCGTCGTGAACGATGGACGCTTGCTGGCGATCCGAGGCTACACTGAAGATATTCGCGCCGTACTCATTGTCGGCGGCGAGCATATACAGACCGATCCCTGCAGCCAGCGTACTTTTGCCGTTCTTCTTTGGGATCTCGATATAGGTCCGAGTGAACCGGCGATTCCCGTTGGGTCGCTTCCACCCGAAGATAGGCTCGATGACGTCGCGAATCTGCCAGTCAAGCAGCTCGAAGGGTTTGCCAGCGAAAGCTCCCTTGCAGTGAATCAAGAACTTGGGGAAGAACGAAACGACACGATCGGCGGCCAACTGGTCGAAGTAGCAACCCTCCGCGACAGCCTGCTCGTCCGACTTGGTCCGGATCCGGTCGAACCAACCTTCGCGCTTCGCTCTCGAGAAGTCGACCATTAAAACTCATCCAGGTCGCTCGACTCACTACCACCGCCGGATCCTCGAGTTCCCTTTCTCGCTCGGAACCCGATCCCCAAATCCGACGCTATTTTCTTCAGCCGCTCAATTGCGGTGTTCCTTTTTTGGACGGCTGGGTGAGCGTAGGTGTATCCCTTTTCAGTCATCTGAAATTCACCCTCGCGGCCAAGCAGCTCGTCAGCGTCGCAGATCTCTTGCCAGCAATCGCAGTACAGTGCCAACAAGTCCCAATCAACAACCTCGAGTTGCCGTCTAGCCAGCAGAGCTGCGTAGAGCTCGTGCCACTTGTCGCACGCGATCGGTTTGAATCGCAACCAGAGCGGGCAATTGTTTGCTGAGTTCCTCGCGAAGTTTAGATCCGAGGAGTCGACCAAGCTCACTGTCTCCGGCGAGATCGTTTGCGACTCGCTCACTGACTGAGGAAATGATTTCGGAGACCGCACGGCTACCCGCTTCGGAGATTTTTTGGGCTGTTTCTTCGAACGCTTTGGCCGTTTGCTCTGCGACTTGATCGGCGAAGCTGGAGATTTCAAGGCTGAAGCGGGCGGCCGTTTCGGTCGCTTCTTTGTTTGCTTCTTCTTTGCTGCCTTGGTCTTCGGCATTCTGGCCACTAGGTTCAGGTATTGGTTGTGTGTCTACATGTTGCGGTAAACCCGCGGCTAGCGCCATGCGGCTCACAATCGCGGCGGTCGGTGGAATTGTGCTTTGCGGGTTTTCCCCGATCGGCGGTCGTGTTGGGTTTTGCGGCTGTGGCACTCGTGACATAGTGATTGCAAATTGTTAGGGTCCAGGCGTCGCGGATCCTCGACGCTTTGAAATGGATGAATATGGTCAACGTCTGTTGCCGCAATCATGATTCCGAGTTGACGGTGATCGCGACATAGTGGTTCGCCATGTAAGTGCTCTTCGCGAAGTTGTTCCCACTCGCCATCGTATCCACGTTGCCGCGATGTTAGACGCTGCGTTGCTCGTGTGCACTTTGTTGTTCGGCGGGCTCGATGCGGCATTTTTAGGCAGTGAGTGCTTTCTCAAATCCCAATTGTCGAACCAGTGGCCTTTAGGTTTTTAACGGAAGTGTTTTTATGGAACTACCGAATTCACAGCACTGTTAAGCACTGTGTTGAGCAATCCGTCGACCAAGTTGTCACGCCTGACTTGCGACACTCTCGCTTGTTGTTCCCGTTCCGCCTCGTCGAGCAAGCCTTGAAGTATCGGCTGTGCGCTAGTCGGTACCGGTGCAGGCGGTTGTTTCTTGCTAAACAGCGACTTCAGTAACCAGCAAAAACACAAAACGCCGGTGAACATAGACATGAACAAAGCGGCGAAGGCCACAAGAACCAATATATTCAACACTGTCGTCATAGTTACTGTTGTCATAGTTACTGCCGCCTCATACTGAAGAACACGATTATCGCCGACACACCTGCGACGAACAGGAAGAACATCAAACCAACGAATCCGGCTGCTAACCAAAACATATTGCGAATCCCGCCTAACACTCCGAAGCCCTCGGATACAAACGGTTCCTCGCGATCGCTTGGTCGTAGGCGATCGAGGAAGCCGCCGCCTGGGTGTCGTCCGGAATTGGGCAGTGGGCAGTTAGGACCATTGCAATCCGTCGCGTCCGCATAGTACCCGTCCGCTCCAATTACTCGTTGGTTCAAGGGTTGCGAAAGTTGTTGCGACATCGCCGGGTCAGGTATAGGACATTTTCTGGCTTCTTTGGCGTGGTTGAAAGCCGTTTTGAGTGCATTAAACAATTCGCTGCTCGAGCGTGGCATGGTATCTCGCGACGCGGCGAACATGCTACCTCCATCGCACTCGCGGGCCATCACCAGGACCGGCAGATTTGTCCCGACTGCAGGGGCGTATCGTTCGCGAAACATTGCCGTATCGGCCGAGTTGCGAAACCATTGAGACGCGGCTTTGACTCGAGCTAGATCGGGATTCGTGCGAAACCAATCGAGAATCGGATCTGAATCAGAGCCGAAAAAGTACAATTGCAACCGCTCTGACTTGGCCGGTGAAACTTGCGATTGAGCCAACGCGATCGCAGGCGGCGACAACGCCATGCCGATGCACAAAATACACGCTACTGAGATCGCTCTCATTACTCGAGCTCCGGGTGCAGAGCACCGATTGAGGATTGTTTCGATTGCTTAGCCATGTAAGACTTGAACACGGCACTTTTCTGCGCAATCGACAAGCGTTGATCGCATCGCTCGCAAATAAAGGTGAGGGGCGAACCGTCCGGCTGCCAGTCCGTATGCCATTGTGAGCCAACACACGATTGACGGCAGTGCGAGCAGACGTATTGACCAGTTTTCAATTCACCCTTGGCGTTCCGTGGCGAAAGATCGCGATCACCACCGAATAACGTGACTATGTCACGGCAATCGATACAAGGCTTACTTGGATTGGATGGATTTGACGGATTGGACGGATACTCGAGCTGGGGCGGGGGAGCCGGTACGACTGTTGGCAGGTAGACCGGCGAAACTATTGTCTGTGGATATGAAAGGCTTGGCGGAATCGTTCCTAAGTTCGAGTAGTAACTATACGTGCAATCCGTTGGATCGATGTACGCTTTTGGTGGGCAAACACTGTACGCTTTTGGTGGGCAGACACTGTGAATTTGTGAGCCGACGGCGATAGACGCGGGTGGAATGCAAGGCGCGGTTGACACAAACGAACCCTGTCGCCGCTCTCGCAATCGCGAAAACAGTCCGTCTTTCACTTCATTCTGTGCGGCCTTGTTGACCGGTCCGTATTGCCAGTGTTCGAACGCCTCTTTAAGGGCATTTGGGGGCGGTCCTAGACGTGGCGTCGCAAATCCTCGGTTAGTGACATTCGATCCTTGCGAGAATATGCCGAGAGCTAACAAGCAGAAGCATCCGACGAGCAAAAGGCCGGTACCAAAGGAGAAACTAACAACAACCAATTGTTTTCCAGTCATAAGATTACCTCGAGGCCATTGCGTAGCCATCAAATGGAACTTGTGGAACGGGTGGCAACGTGGTTGCCATCGCAAAACCACCGAAACCTCTCCATGCTCGAATAAACTCATTTTTTTCAACCGGGATGAATTGACCAACCCGGTTGTTATCTAGCAACCATGCCACCTGGCGGCCGCTCGATCGACCGAATCCGCAGAACGTCACGCAGTGCGAGGGAAAGAACCAGATGAGTGCCGCACTTCGGTTGTTACTGCACCATTCCAGGAAGTCCGGCTTGCCGTTTTCCTCTGTCTCGAATGGTATGCGATGTTTCGACCATATTTGCTTGATCGAGTCCGCAGTTTGGCCGCCAGAGTAGGAACGCCGAAAAGTTTGCGCCAGTCGTTCTTGATTGTGCCATTGCAGTAACGAGCAGGTGGAGGCGATCACGCAGGAGCCAGAGCCGGACGGGCTACGCCAGTTTTCTTGGCGGAGTGGCCGCGGCAAGTTGGCGCGTGGCGATTCGGCTGGTTGTCGAATCTCGCACCATTTTGCATCGGTGCAACCAGTTGTCATGACCAGCAGAACTAGAGCCAGTACTTTATTCATCTGTGATTTGCTCCGTAAGTTAAAAACTCGGGGGCATCCCTGCCATCGGTGAGACAAGAGGCGAGCATGGATTCACGCCTGACCACCGCCGAGTCCTTCGGACCCGAGTCACACGCAACAGTAGCGGCTTGGAAAATCCGGGCAAGAGCGCTCTTGCAATTTCGATTCATCCTCACTACTCCCAAATGCTCAACGCCACCCGCGGCTAGCGCCGTCGGCTCATGAACATATGTTTCCATCGGAGTCAATCACTGTGAGTGCACACAGCGCCAAGTCGTTCTTTCGCGAAGTAATCGCTGCCACATGCTTCTTACCATACGCTGGGCCGTGCTTCGCCGAGCTGCTCAACTCGACGCAGATCACGGCCAGCATTGCCGAAGCTCGCGAACGAGTTCAAGCGATCGTCAAGGCCTCGGAGGATGACAAACGCGACCTAACTGACGAGGAGCAATCCGAGGTCGACGAGATCCTCGGGACAGGTACACCTGGCGCCGATGGCTTCAAGCCCGGCAAGATTGCTAAGCTCGAAAAACAACTTGCTCGAGCAAAGCAGATCGAAGCCAATCAAGCTTCTTTGGCTCTGGAGCGCGTTACCGCTCGCAACTCCAATCCTGGCGGCGATCCAAGCAATTCCGGCGGCAACACTGACCCTAATCTCAATACGCCGAACACCTCTTGCATCATCGTGCCTGCTCGATGCATTACTGGCCGACCACTGACAGCCTTCTCTGGCCCCACTGCTCAAGTGCAAGCCTACGTGGCTGGCCAATTCTATTTGGCCAGTTTGTTCGGATTCCAAAAGTCGATCGACTTTTGCAAGCAACATGGTATCGGTCTGGTGAAAGCGGCTCAAAGCGGCGGCGTCGACGGCAAGGGCGGATTTTTGGTACCCACCGAGCTCGCCAACACGATTATCCAGTTGGCCTACACGTATGGCGTGGTGATGGCCAACGCCGATCTACAGGACATGATTTCCGACACCAAGGACATCGTCAAAGAGACTGGCGACCCTGAAGCGTCTTGGATGGCTGCCACCGGTGCAGGTTCGGAACGTACGACTGTACCCGAGTTGGACTTTGATTATGCCAATATTCGCTTAGTCGCGAACAAGATGGGTGCCTTGACTCGTCTTTCGAGCGAAATCACTGAGGACTCAATCATTGCGATCGCCGATAACATCACCGTTCGACTTGCTCGCGCCATGGCAAAACGCATGGACCGTACTGGTTTCCTCGGCATTGGCGACGCTACGAGCGGTGGATTCACTGGAATCCTGCCCGCATTGGCTGCTGGATCTATCTTTACTCCGGCCGTTGGCGTGGACACCTATGCCGAGTTCACGAAAGCGCACTTCGACGCAATCATTGGCATGATCGACGAACGTGCAGACGATGACAAATGTGCGTTCTACATCAATAAGGTGTTCTACACCTCTGCCATGTGTCCGATAATGGAAGCGATGGGCGGAAACAACTCGATCGACCTATCGGACGGCATTGCACGACGCAAGAGAATGTTTTTGGGTTATCCAGTGACTTTCTGCTCGATTTTCCCAAGAAGTCGCGGCACGTTGGCCACATTGTGGCTCGGCGGATTCGGCGATCTCGAGAAATCACTCATCGCTGGCGTTCGCCGAGAAGTGCAAATTGCAGTTTCGACCGAAGCCGGATTCCTGACCGACGAAATCTTGCTTCGAGCGTTATTCCGTGGCGCGATCCAAACCAACGAAGTTGGCGACTCAACCAACGCTGGATGTTTCGTGGGGATCAAAGCCGCCGCCGCGGTCTAATTCGCTAGCCGTTTTCAGTTTTCAGTTTTCAGTTTTCAGTTTTCAGTGAGCCGCAGGGCGCTAGCCGCGGTTTGCGTTTACGTTCCGGTACAACTGATGCGAATTCGATTCCTCAAAGATTATCGAGGCTACGCAAAGGGTCGTGATTACGACGTCCCTGAAGGTGCTGCCTTGATTTATCTGAAGCGTAAGATCGCAGTTCGCGCTTCGCCAGAACGCAAGGGAAAGAAGCCACCCAAATGATATCAGCGCTCATATCACTATTGGTCGGCTTTTGTTGCGTCGCGTTTTTCATCGCCATGCTTTTGGTTCTCGTGTCGATCATCGTCCAAGTTTCCCGAAAAATCAAAAGTTGATGAAAGTAACACTGCTCAAAGACTGGAAAACCCGTAAGGCTGGCGACACGTTCGACACCACGGACCAACGCGCCAAGCAGCTCAGCGACGCTGGCGTAGCTGTTGCTGTCGCAAACTCGGCCCCAATCGTCTCACAATTGCCCCCAATCGCCTCAGACAACCCACCAATCCCACTTCGCCACCAACCCAGACGCTCGCACTATGGCACTTGAAATCGAAATCGAGCAGATCGAAAAGTACCTTAAGCTCGATCGAGAGCGAAAGGAATTGGCTGCACAAGCCGAGCAAAAACAAAAAGAGTGTGATCTCCTGTCCACTCATTTCAAAGACTGGCTCAAAGCCAAGCGAGTCAACACGGCCAGACGCGGTAATTACACGCTCTCGCTCTCCGATGGTCCAAAGTATCCGAAGTGGAAAGATGAGTTCATCAAGCTCAACGGTGAGGAAGCCGCCACGCAAATCGTGGCTGCAACCCAGCCTTCAAAACGGCTAACTATCGTCCACAAGTAGCCTCAAGTAGCCTAGGCTTCCAGCCTGGGAACCAAAACAAGTAGCAGCGACCATGTATCCAGAAGTTGCGATCGCCAAACTGCTTTCTGAAATCGCTGAGGATAGCGACTTCATTTACGCTCCCGATCGCCGGGACCAGATCGAACGGACCGCCACGGCGATTGTATCCAGTCAATTGATTTCGACCGCAACTGAGGCAACGCTGCGAGGCGACGCGAAACTCGATCGATCTCGCGTCCAGGTCACGATCACCTCACCCGTCAAATCCAAAGCGATCAAGGCAGCGAAGCAGATCCGCGATTCCCTAAGTGGTTTTCGTGGCCCTGTTTCTACGTCCGATTACGGCGTTTTGTTTGTCTGCGATTGTCTGTTTGTTGGTGGGCGAGCGCTATACAACCCAACCAGCGACGGCGGCGAGGCTGGCGACTACGCCCACGCAATCGACTTCGAATTGTCAATGAGCGAGTAAGTAGCCTAGGCTTCTAGCCTGGGAAAACAAGTAAGGATCTACCAATGCATGACCAGCAACCGCAAACCAAACCGCCGAAAATCGTGCGGCAAAACACGCTTTCGCGATCATGTGGAGGCGACCGAGACGCTTCACCGGATCCAAGCGAGAAACAAGGCCTACCCAACGGATCAGCGGGAAAAGACGCCCGTGAGAGCTTACCTGTGCCCTCTGTGCTCAGGTTATCACCTCACCAGTTGCCCCGGTCCATTGCCGCCCCAATAGTTTAGATCAACAGGCTGGAAGCCTATTCTACGTGGAATCACAATGAAACCCATCTTCTACGCGACCGCACAGCCTGCCGAGTTCATCACATTGGTCGAGGCACGCGCCCAAGTCGTGAACGACCCCGGTGATGACGACGCTCTTCTGAATCGACTCGTGCGCACAGCCGTCGAGCTGGTCGAAAAGGATGCAGGTTGGATGCTCGGCAGTCGCCCTGTCATCCTGCGCTATATGCAGCCGTATTCCGGGCTCGTCAACCTCGCGTTACAGTCGCGCACAGGAGCGCCGATCGAACTGCGATATATTGATCCGTTGGCCGGTCTCGTCAACTCAGTGATCGAGCTACCGCCCGAGCTGAATCCTATACTCAGCGTCGAGAACATACGATACCGCGATTTGAACGGCGCTCAAATCGAACTCACGAATCACCAGGTGGAGCTCCATCACCGGCCCGCTTTTATCGCCATGCTTCCACATCTCGTCTGGCCTGACATGATGCGAGGCTACACGGACAGCTTGCAAATCAATTGCACCGCAGGCCTAACGAGCAGCTCAACAAGCCGCTGCACCGAACTGGCAAAACAAGCCGCCCTGTTACTCGTCGGACATTGGTACGACAACCGCGAAGCTGTACTAATTGGCAGCATTTCAAAGGACATCGAGCTAGCCTATGAGACACTCATCGAATCTCTAAAGCTCTATCGGTACGAGGGGAGGTAGCACAAAACCATGGGAGCAGGCACGGGATCAGGAGCAGGCAAGTACCGCGAACGGGTCACGATCCAGCGTCAGCTCGATACACGCGACGAGCTGGGGCAGAGGATTGGTGCATGGGAGTATGTCCTTGGCCCGATTCCTGCCGAGATTGTCGTCCGGAGTGCGGGCGAGGGCCTGTCTGCCAATCAAGTGGTTGCAAATTCCGATTTGACGGTCACGATTCGCCGGTCTAGCCGGGATTGTTTAAACGAATCGATGCGGCTACTGTGGCACACCAACGGGGACCAAGTTATCTACATCGTCGGATTCGGCCACGACCCAAAACGCCGCGAGCTCGTGCTCTATTGCAAGTCCTAACCCATGACTCCCTAACCCATGACCCAGACCCAAAGAATAGGAAACATCGGCACCGAGTTGGCGTTGCTTATTAAGCAGGGGGCTGATTTCGCCGTTGAAATCGACTTCATCAATGAGGACTTAACGCCCTTCGATTTAACACCCTACACACCAGTCGCTCGACTGCGCAAAAAGCCGGGTGAAACCGCTACAGCGTTCACTTGCACGACACCAGTTCCAGGCCGCGTGAGTGTGGCAATGTCAAATTCACTGACTGCGGGTTTACCGTCTGGTCGATTCATCGAGGACGCAGAGAGCAGCTATGTTTGGGACATGGAATTTGTAGACGGCGGTGGCTACGTCATCCCAATTTTGTTTGGCAACGTTGCTGTGTGGAGGGACATTTAGCATGCCAGTTCCAGCATTGGTCGTATCGCCCGTGCCGCGAATCACGGTCACAGTCGCCAGTTTCACGGCACCCTCAGGAGGCAGTTCAGAAGCGTACTTTTTGACGACAACGGAAGAATCACTTTACACAGACCTGAACGAATTAATATTGGACACATAATGCCATCACCCATCAATATCAGTGCTAATGCGTCGACATTCATCAAGGCTGCGAATAACGCTGCAATGCGGACGGCGTTAGATGTTCCGAGCAAAGCGGAAATCAAAGTAAAAGGTATCTGGGTCTCCGGATCGAATTACGTCGTCAATGACATCGTTGGTACATCAGACGGACTCTATATTTGCATTGCGAATATTTCTGGTGGTACGTCTGATCCGAGTCTGGTACCTGCTAGTTGGAGTTTGTACCTGAGTAATGGTGGTAGCCAAGAAATAGTCGAAGCCCTGCTAGAGAATACTTACACCCTTTCAGGCTCGCTGACTGGTGAGATTGTGTTAACCGGGAACATGACATCCGAAGACATTATCAGCGGAGACACCACAGTCGAGGACGACACGCTGTTTGCGTTAAGGTCGGAATCAACGACAGCGCGAACACTAGCGGCATCCGACGCGAAAAAATATATCCGATGCAGCAATAGTGCGGCGGTGAGTGTCACGGTTCCCCCTGACGCTAGTGTGCCATATGCCGTGGGCACCGAAATAATCCTTGAGCAATCAGGAATCGGACAAGTCACTGTCGTAGCTGGTTCAGGCGTCACTATACGCACCTCATTGACGCTCAAAACTAGAGCACAATATTCATCGCTTACGCTGAAAAAAGTCGCAGTCAATGAATGGGTCGCTGGCGGTGATAGGAGCGTGACGTAATGTTTTTTGCAGGACAAAGCGTACCAGCAGCAGCGTTAGAATTCGACGGTTACGATATCGTTTTGATTGCTGGTCAGAGTAACACAGCCTATGGCTATCCTGCTAGTGTATTGGATGTAGCTAATTCCGACACTGACGAATTCACTCGTTCCAGCGTGATCCAACAGGCCAACGACCCACTCGATACTTGGGGTGGTCCGATTACAGATACTGGTGTCGCGCTAATAGGTCCAGTAATGCAGTTTTGCAGAGCTTACATCGCTGACGGCCAACTGCTTCCCAATCGGAAATTGCTTGTTGTTCACTGTGGGCTTGGCGGGTCTGGATTCATGGGCGGTTCTGGCGGTTGGGGGGATTTCGCTGGATCACTGCAATACCTCACAGTCAATCGCGTAGCCGATGCGGTAGCAACAGATGCGGGAAATGCCGTCGTGGCAATGATCTGGATACAGGGCGAAGCAGACTCAGCAACAGGTGGGTCTTGGGTTACTGATTACCAAGCTCACTTGCTTACTTTATTCGCGGCGTTTCGTACGATACCAACAGCCAGCGCATCGCCCATTATTGTCGGATCAATGACCGGATGGACCATTGGAACTTACCCCGGAGCCGTTACAGTCAATGCAATTCATGCATCGATTGCATCTCTAATTGCAAATTCAATTTACGTTAACAATACCGATCTCGGCATTGCTAACATCCATTTCAATTCCACAGAACAAAGAACAATCGGTGATCGAATGTTCGCAGCCTGGAGTACATTATGAGTTTAGATTTTCCTGTACGCATCAAATTCCCTCGAAAACTCGCAGCAACGTGGACTAGCGAGAACCCAATCCTGCTTGCTGGCGAGATGGGGATCGAATCAGACACTGACCAATTTAAATTGGGGGACGGAACAAGTACGTGGACTGCCCTTGCATACGGAGGAATTGAGGGGCCAGCTGGGTCGGGAGGAACGATCACTGTCAAAGATGAAGGCACTGTATTAACTACAGCCGCCACGTCGCTGAATTTTTCCGGAGCGGGAGTGACTGCGACTAACACCGCAGGTGCAGTCACGGTCACGGTTCCAGGAGGATCCGCTACAACAGATGCAACTCTATTGACCAGTGGTACGTTGGCTGATGCCCGTCTGTCATCCAATATTCCAAAGAAAAATACTGCCAACGCATTTACTGGGAATCAAGTCGTCACGGGGAATGTCGGGGCAGGACTTGGGGGCGCGACCAGAAAACCTCTGGACGTTAGTGCTTCTCCTGGCTCAAGTGCGCAAGCTGTCTTTGATGGTGGATCACTTACTCAACTTTATCTTGGGATGTTTTCGGATGCTGCCTATCTCCTGTGTGGCGCTCAATACGATGCAGGGTGGCAAATAGACTCCGCCGGTAGGTCAGTTGCGGGTATGATATTTTCATGCCCAGCCGGTGGTTCGAATGTCGACTTCAACACAAGTGCTGGAAGTGGTGCGCTTGCCGTGAAGCGTATGCAAATCGATAAGGACGGTAATCTCAAGCTTGGATTAGCTCCGTTAACGGGTGGTGGCGTAGGAGTGGTCGCCATAGAGAGCGCAGGCACTGTCCCCGCAACAAATCCAACTGGTGGAGGAGTACTCTACGTGGAAGCTGGAGCACTTAAATACCGAGGATCAGGTGGTACGCTCACAACACTTGGGGCTGCATAACCCATAGTCAAACGCGGTTGCATTATCCTTCGGTCCGTGCTACTCAAGGAGTGCCGATTCACCTGATGCGATCGCCGCGTAATTTGTTTTATTAAGGACTTTTCAAAATGCCAGCAGGTTACACCCGCCAAAACGATACCGGCCAGGGGGCCACGATTGTGTTTGCCACAACCGCGATTGTGGCCGACTTCAAGTCTATCGGTGAAACGTCGCAAGAGTCGGCACCAATTCCCGATACGAATCTCACGAACGACGAGTTCGAAAGCCGCATTCCTGGCGACCTCATCAATCCAGGTGAAACGGAATGCGAGCTGATCTTCAATCGCCGTGCCGCACTTCCCGCGCTCAATGTCCCGCAGTTGATCACGATCACGTTCCCGGTCGGGCCTGGTGACGCTGTAGCGGCGACTCAGATCGGTAGTGGGTTTTTGAAAAAGCGAACGATACCGCAGTTGATCACTGGTACTCTCCAGATGTCGAAAGTAACAATCGTCTGGGACGGCAAAGCGACCAAGCCAGCATTTACTCCGGCAACCGTTTAGCAGGTTGTCCGTAGTCCGTAGTCCGTAGTCTGAAAACTGAAAACTGAAAACTATTATGAGCTCAATCGTTGTGACATTGGAGCAGATGTACGTCAAGCAAAAGGTAGGCTTACTGGGCCTGGTTGACGCAAAAATTCCGCAGATGCGTATCTGGGGCCAGATCGGCACGAACCCAAAGGTCGAGGTCGGTTTGGTTGGCACGCAACCGGACGCCCCAATCAATATCCGTTTGCCAGACCTGCCAGAAGAGCTGCACGACGAAATCGTGGCACAAGTGAAATCGCAACTCGCCACGGCCGGGGACGAGGTTGGAATCGTTCCTGCTACGAACGAGTTGCGGCTATACCGCGATTCGCAAGAGCCTGACGACGGTGATGACGATGTTGACGATGCGGATCCCGACCCAGCGGCTTAAAACTGACAACTGACAACTGACAACCGACAACCAACAACTGACCACTGAAAATGAACATCCGCGAACGATTGCTCAACCCGCCTATTCGTATCGAACCGGTTGAGCTGGACGCGGACACGACGCTCTACTTGCGCCCGATCAAGGAAAGTGACTTCTCGGTCATGGAGTCCGAGATCTTTGACCCGGTCACCGGAAAAACCATTCCGGCTAAATTCGAGGCTCAACGCCGACGGCTGCTTTCTCTCGCTCTTTGCGATGAGTACGGCAAACTGCTGTTCGAGCCGAATGAATCCCCATCGCTTGGTGGCATGGATTCGGACGAGGCCATGTTCCTCCACGACGAATATCGGCGATTGTTCCCGCGGCAAAAGCGGCCGCCAGTAAAGTCGCTCGTAAAAAACTCCGAGCCAGTCAGCGCTTACGACTAGTCTTTCGGGTCGCGTTGGAACTGGGTATCTCGGACCCGATTCTCTGGATGAACTCGGTCGAGCCGACTGTGATCGATTGGTGGATCGCTTACGCTCGCGTTGAACCGTTTGGCCAGCATTGGAACCGTTCGGCTGGCATTGCCCAACAGATCTCGCTACTACGGTACGAGTCGCTGCAGTCGGCTGGCCGCGACGCAAAGCACCTTGATAGCGATACGAAATTCGAATCGCATATGCCAGGCGACTGGTCGCACGCGAAGACACGCAAAAAGTATCTGACGACAGCACAAGAGATCGAACGAGCAAAGGCGATGGCGAATTTCTATGGCTAAGGTTTTGCTGAAAACTGAAAACTGAAAACTGAAAACTAACCATGACTTCTATCGGTTCCCTCAGTTACGCAATAACGGCCGACACTTCGCAGCTGAATCAGTCCGTCACCCTGACGCGACAGGAGATGAGGACGCTGCGCCGCGTGATCGAGGAGACGAAATCACCAGCCGAGCGATTGCAGGGTGACCTGAACCAGCTCAATCGCCTGTTTGACGCTGGCAAGCTGTCAGCGGAACAATACGCCGCCGCAACTCGTAAAGCCCGCGATGGCATGCGGCAACCAAGTCAGCTTGGATCAATCGCCTCCGGAGCGGCTGGTTCTCTGCCAGGTGCCGGAATGGTGGGCTCGCTGGTTAGCGCTGGCGCCGCAGCTGGGCCTGCAGGCTTGGCGATCGCTGGCGGCCTGGCTGTCGCTACGGCCGCGATCGGCGGGACGGCATTTGCCCTGCACCAAATGAACGCTGGCATGCGTGAGACGGACACGATTACCGACGCGGCCCAAAAGCTAAATATGTCCTTCCGCGATCTGAATACCTCGAGGCTCTCACTCGCGCAAACATCGGGGCTCGATACCGGCACGATCGACAAATCGCTTCAGAGAATGCAGCTCGGCCTGGCTGAGGCCAACACGACTAAACAGGGTGGCGTGCACGATGCAATGCAAGCTCTAGGCCTTGACGCTGGCGAGCTGCTCAAGAAGGGTCCGCTCGAGGCGCTCAAGGAGATCAGCGCCGCTACGCAAAAGCTCGAGAACCCAACCGATCAGTTGGTCGTCGCCTACGAACTTTTTGGCAAAAACGGGGCTGCACTGGTGACCTCGCTGCGTGAGGGTCCTGAGAAGATCGAGCGAATGGCGAAACTAGCTGACGATCTCGGCATGAACTTGACCCAGGCTCAAGCTGCAGGTGTCGGAGCCGCAAACGATGCCTGGGAGGAAATGGGCATGATCGCCACGGGATTCTTCCGCCAGGTGGGTGCCGAGTTCGCCCCGGTCATGGAAGTGATATTCAGCTCAGTGACCGATACCGCCCGCGGTTTCAAAGGCTGGACGGATTATCTCCCACCTATTATCGATGGCGCCGTAACATTCGCCGGAACGCTCTGGGACACCTACGAGGTCGTAACCCTGACGCACACTGTGCTCAACAAAATCGCTCATTTAGATTTCTCCGGCGTGGGTACTGCCGTCGCGAATGCAGCTGATTTCGGTACCGGTGCTCGCAATGTGGAGGCCATTCAAGCCGCTCGCGCACGTGCGGCCGCAGAGGCTGCCAGCAAAAAGACCGGAGCGAATGAAAACGACTCGGTCCTTGAGCAGCTCGAGCGCCGCAGGGAACTTGAAAAGGAAGCGGACGCGACTCGCAAGGACGCGGACGCGACTCGCAAGAAAGAGGAGCTCGACGCGGCCAAGGAGATTGAAGACGAACGCAAGCGGCAAATCCGGGAGCGTGAGCAGCTCGAGAAGAAGATCCATGATCACAATGTTTCCGCGGCTGAAGAGCTTAACAAAAAGTACACTGAGAACTTTGAAGTCAGTCGACGCCTGGCCGAGCTCGACGAGCTGCAAAAAAACGGGCTCATCGATGACAATCAGCGTGGCAACTTCCGGGACAAGATTCTTACCGAGGCGGCTAAGAAGGAAAGCACTCGATCAGAGCTAGGGCCGAGTGCGACCAAGGGATCAGCCGAGGAGTACAACCTGCGACGCGAGTCTGAGAACAAGAAGCTGGACCAGCAGCTAGTAGAATTGCAGAAGCAGAGTATTGCGCAAGCCGCCACAAAAGATGTCTTGGTCGATATTCGCAAAGCGATCGAAACGCAAAAAGTAATGTTGTTCCGCTAGGTCTAAACTGAAAACTGAAAACTGAAAACTGAAAATGGCTTTCATCACCGGCACAAAACAATTCGGATCCGGATCCGAAACGATCGACAAGGATTACAAACGTACGCACGGCCGCGGCTACACGGTCATGGTCTCGCTGGATCCCGATGCAGGCGACAACCTCGAGACCGCTCTCGGATTGGCACCGCGGACCGGATCGAGCTATCCAGGTCTGCCGTTTCTCTGGCTATCACGTCGGACGCCACGGCTAATCTCTAGACGGTTGGCCGAAGTCGACCTTGAGTTCGATATGCGGCCTACAGGTACACCTCCGGACCAGGAGCTCACGCCGAATCCGGTCGACTGGGCTTTTAAATGGCTCGGATCGTCCGTCGAAAAGATCTCGCGAGTCATGTACAAGGACAAGGACGGGGAACCGGTCAAAATGACCAACGGCGAGCTGTACGCCACGCCGGTTTACGAACACATCAATCTTTTGGTGACTCGGTATCGCAAATATTACTGGTTGGTTCTGCCGATTGGCGCACCGCCTGGAACTTTAGCTATCGATGATTACCTGCTCTATTGGAACAACTCGATCAACGATGCCACGTATCGCACAAAACCGGCAGAGAATTGGCTTCTGAGTGTTTCGGCTGTACCGACCCAAGTCAACAATTACGAAGTAGTCGAGTTGACTTACGAGCTTCGCTACAATCCGTTAGGATGGGTGGAGGAGAGGTTGCAGCATGGATCCTATTACCTCGACGACACCTTGGCCGAGCAGGTAACTTTCCGGTCGCCAGACGACGGGACTCCAACGACTGGTGATCTCGATGCAGATGGCGACATTGCCGGCACTAGACCGTTTTATGTAAAACATAGAGGCTCCTATGAAGAACGCGACTTCGACGATCTCGGGTTCTAAATCGCAACCTGCGGCTAGCGCCCGCGGCTCAAGGGCCGAATCACCAGCGAGAAAACAGCGTATCAAACCGGCGCCCGTGTCTCATCCGAAGCCGTCGCTCCTGTCGACGCACTTGACGACGGCCATAGAGATTGCAAAGGTGCGACTCCTGTGCACGATGTGGCGTCATTTCTGGCATGCACAAGGCGATTTCAAACGCAAGACTTGGACGAAACAAAAGCTCGAGCCGCTCGAAGCCGCTTTCAACCAGACAGATCCATGGCTTGTCGAACCGATCGCCTTGCAACGCCGCAATCGTGATGCACTCGTCAAGGGCAGTTGTGATTTTGCGTACCAACATATCCTTTCCCTCGAGTCAGCCTGCGAGAACGCTGAGCAGAATCGCCAAGTCAGCACCGTGCCAGAACAGAGACACCGCCGGGGTTAGCCCATGCCAGAAGAATCCGAAACTGTGTACGGGTTCAGCGAATCCGATGCCCGTCAACTTATCGACTCGATCGAGCCTATCGTTGCAGGGACTGGACCGCCCAAGCCACAGAGGCAATTGCACTCGGCTTTGCTCAAGGTGACGGCCACGGCCATGACCGGGTCCACGCCTGGAACCGGTACCGGCCGACTCATGCAATTGAAATTGGTGAGTTCCGTTTGGACGGCCAGCGAGTTGTCTCCGGCCACTGACGTCGCCGTGCGATCCTACCGTACGGCTGCTCTTGCAGACGCGGTGGTATTAGCCGTGCGGGAACAACTCACGAACGAATGGATCGTGTGTTGAGAGTGTCCTCAACCGTTCCTGAACACTGAAAACTGAAAACTGAAAACTGAACACTGATGACAATATTATTCAATCGGAACGACGCCTCTCAACTGATTGGCCGGCTGCCCGGATCGTCGGGTACCGGCCCAGTCACGCCACAGCGTCAAAACAGATTCCACCGGGCGAGAACAACATCGGCGATCGCGGCCGCAAGTGGCCTGACTTTTGGATCTGGTACCGCCGAGCTCGTGCCAGATGTTGGAGTGCCGATCGATCCAATCGAATTGCTCAATCCGTTGCCGACGGCGTTTGCGACCGGTACCGATGTGGTGATCGCTCGCGAAGAGTTGACTAATTGTTGGCTCATCCACCGTTGCGGAGGAGAAATTTGTGAATTGTCGATCGGTGACTTACCGGATATCACGATAACGGGCATGGAGGCGGATGGCGAATGGGAAGTTAATGGCGATTGTTGCTACGTTCGACGCTACAACTACTTGACGACGCAACCACGGCAAGTGGTCAGCGTTGACGTCCAACGATCCACGTTCCATCGGATGACCACGCAGATTTTCAAAGCAAAGCCGGCGTTGGGTGATTGCGATTCAGTCTTTGGTTGCTACCAAGCCGATGTCGATTTCACAAACGTAAGCGTTGAGCGTCTCGGGCTTGTTTACCAACTTCAATCCGTTGACGTGTTCATTCAGTTCAAAACCATAAACTGCCCTCCCGATGGCGATGTTCCCAAGTTCATCGTTTCAACTCGACACAACGTCGGGTTTCGTTCCTCTTTCATCACGACGTCTTGGATAGATGAGGTTGGTGTTTACACGAACCTAGGTTGTTGCACGGGAGCGGATGATAACGACTACTCAGACACCGGCAACGAACCGAATTGGTCAGACGTGACGATTTGGCCAGCGTACTCTGGAACGCTCACGGATGGCGAATACTGGAATCACAAGATATTCGATGCGATGCCAGTGGACGATGAACTCATTGATGGTTGCTTGGCCCCGTGTACCTCAGACGCATTCTGCGCAACGGAATGCGAAGGGCTGTGTTTGACGAGCGAGCCATCCGAGACGATACCCACTGATGGTGGTTATCCGATTTGTCCAACTCCCGCTTACGTTGCTCGCACTTGCACGTTTAGCACTGGTGGATGCACTTACACTCTGGATTATTATGCTGTCTCGGCGGTTGGTTTGTGCGAGCGTTTCGGCTTTATCTATGGGAGGACGCCTTTGGACTACTCGACGCTAAGCCCTTGCGGATCATCGACCGGCATCATGAACTCCACGACAGCTTTTGATTTGGAAACAAGTTGCGTGTTTACTTTTGGCGCTGAGGTTTGCCTACAAACACCGATCACATTGGAATTCCCGGAACCATGAGAATTAAGGTTCCAAATCCGAGTTTCTATACCGATGCGATTAAAGTGGACGGCAGGAGTGGCGAGTACTCCTCGAAGATCTCGTATAAAACGCCGACTTTAGCGGAACGAGGCCGAGAGCACTGGCGGCGATTCCACACCATGGAGCTCACACCCGAAACGCTCAAGGAGTGGGAAAGGGACATTCCATCATTCGGTTGTGATTGTGCGAGTAAGTATGCGAAAATTGAGGAGGCTAATCCGCCACGTTTCGACGACTCTTTCGCATGGACGGTAGAGGTGCATAACTCTGTGAATGCGGATATTGTACCACCGAAGCGAATCGTTTCTCTCGCCGAAGCACTCTCAATTTGGCATCCCGTAGCCTAGGCTTCCAGCCTGTGGATTCGATCTGCTTCACAGGCTGGAAGCCTATGCTAATGCCGGCATGCCTCCGGCTTCACGCCGGGGGTTCTGACTATCTTCCTAGGTTGATGGTAACGATCCACCGAGATAAACTCGGCGGCTTTCTAAAAACTGGACGGACGGGTTTCAATGGATTACCATTTCCCTTGGTTACTTCCGGATCCAAACCAAAGAGAGTTAGACCATGCGTGCTTTCGTTGTTTTTGTGTTGTGTGCTTTCGCCGTGCCGGCTTTTGGCGCAGATCCAGACAATTCAAAGACAGACACCGCGAAATTGAATTTGAGTTTGCCGGAAGAGAATATTGCCCGTGAAGTCGTGAGATTGCTTTTAGAGGTAGGGGCACAAAATGAAATTGCGGCTGTGAAATTGATCGAGTCTCATGACTTGAACTTAGTAAAAGTCTTGAATTTAGCCAACCGCAATGTCCCACGAAGTGAATCGCAGTTTGACGCTGCCGCAAAGGAAGACAGTGTAGTCACAGCTAAGATCCAGGAAATTGTACGTCAGCATGTTCGAGACGGGAAAGCTGTTGACTACTTACCGCTTCGCGCTAGACAGTTAGCTTTGCGGTTTACAAAGCACATCAATCGCCCATTCACCACCGACGCAGACGAAGCCGCATGGTTACGCACGCAGGACGCCGTAAACAAAGCGTTTCGTGACATCTGGGATATACGAATTATACTTGTTAAAGGCAGGCTAAAACTCTACGAAGCAGGCGGAAAACCAACAAACGAAGCTGATGCGGAATTACGAAAAGTCGAAACGGAATGCGAGGAAAGACTTAACGAAATGATGAAATACCAACATCCGTTTTGCGTGCTTCGATAAAAGAGAAAAAGGGCAGCATTAAAGACTGCCCTTTTTTCAATCTAGAGTTACCATAACTCAATTTCTAACCATAACTGATGAGCGTCATCAGCGGCACTGTCAAAATTCGCTTTCGCGACGTCTAACTCGGCTTTTGTCGAACTCATAAAACTCCCGATCGCGCTATAGCTGCAACAGATTCCATCTAGGGTATCTGCGGCTGCCTGATTCGTTCCCAATACGGCTTGATCGGCGGTGTCAGTATCGACCATCGCCAAAATTTCAGAATCGAAGGCGTCTAAGGCAGCCCAATATGCTCCTTCAGCGCAGTCGTAGTCACTCACTATTGAGGCAAGTACAAGGTTGAAAGTCGTTTTAGCGGCTGGCCCACCACCCGTGTCAAATTTTGAGTTGATTAGTGACGCGGCACACGCATTGGTTTGCTCTAAGCAATCCATTTTTGCTTGGCCGCATGCAAGACTGGAAGCCGAACATGCAGTCTTGGCGGTGTGACAAGTATTGCCCCAGCCGTCGGCGTCGGCGTGCGCTTGACCCATCCCGTCCCACTGATCGTGGAAACCGCTACCCGTTCGCGCAGCGACTAATATCGCAAAGCTAGAGCTACTCATCACCGCGACCAAAACCAAACTCAAAAAACTCTTCATAATCAACTCTCCGAAACGTGAACGAAATTGTTACGTCTGGAGATGCTACCGACCTGCATTTCGGGCACTATTCGATAATTGGGCTTTGGCCGCGTTTGGCCAGTATTGGCCACTTTTGGCCAGTATTGGCCGCGTTTGGCCAGGGCCTGCGATGGCATCCTAGGGCAATCCACTCTTCGATTTCGGATCGTACCCAAAGAAACCTGTTGTAGTCCACGGACCGTGGCAGATGCTCCTTGGCAACCATACGCCGCAACGTTCGCGGAGATACCTTGAGGAGCCTCGCGAGCTCGCTTGAGTCGATTATTAAATCCTGTTTCATCCGGGTTTTATCCTGTCGGTTTTTGTGATCATCGTTTGCCGAAATTGGCAATCAGTAGCCGATCCTCGTCGGTGAATCCTGGTTCACAGGCTGGAAGCCTATGCTACGTTCAGAAATTGGCAATCATTCGCCGCTCCTCCTCCGAAAACCCTTTGGACCGTTCGCATTCTGGAACGACAATGCGAATCAGCAAGGCTTTTGTCGACTCGAGGTTGGAGTTTCGCCGAGGGGCGACAGAGTCCGAGCGAGGGCTCAGACCAAACCAACCTGATTCGACCGCGAGCGAGGGCGTCGCGGCCAGGAAGCGTCTCAGCAGGACGTAGGCGGGGGCTTTCCATCCGTGCTGATTGCCTGCAAGCTTCTGGCGGTAAAACGCGATCAGGTCCAGGCAGTGCTCGAGGGAGCAGCTTTGTTGGTGCGCTGATTGCATTGCTTCTTGGTATTTCAAAACTCCTAAATCACGAAGAGACTCCTCCACCTCGTTCCAATTTTCTTTCTTCTGAGGAGGAGGAGTTTCTTTACTTAATCTATTATCTATTTGTCCGCCCGTACGGGCGGACGGTTGGGCGGACGGTTGGGCGGACGGTTGGGCGGGTTTTGACGTTATCACAATGCACCCCAAAGGACTCGGTTTTTGCTCCCCTCTCCTTTCGGGAGAGGGGCTGGGGGTGAGGGTCGGATGAACTGCGGTCGGTGACTGCAACGCTTGGAAGTCAATGCAGTACTCGTTTCTGGGCCATTGTCCTTTTTCCGATATCTTTTCGACGCCAAGGATGCTCTGCTCTTTTAACGCCTTGAGCGAACGTTCACAGTCTCGTACCGATAGATTTGCCCGCTGTGCGAGTAGTGGCACAGAAGCCCAGCAGTTGAGACCAAACGAACAAATCGCCTGCAACGTGAGCTTTTGGTGGCCAGCTGGTACACGGCGGCGTTCCGACCCCTCCGTGATCGTGTAGGCACTGAGAACAGCATGTTCGAGGATATGCTTGCGATACCCCAGATTCGAGAAGTCTAACTCTTGCTGCCGCATCATGCGTCCTAATGACAGATAAGAAATTTCACAACTTCCGAAATACCGTATCCGGCACCAGTAGCCAGTCCTAGAACTGCCAGCAAGATCGCACTGAACCAGGTCATAACCAGAAAAAGCTCCTCCGGCGTTGGCTCCTGGTCTTCATAGAACTCGGACTCGGTTTGGTAGCAATCGCTTTCCTG
Organism: Pirellula sp.; assembly: GCA_043744075.1. GTDB lineage: Bacteria > Planctomycetota > Planctomycetia > Pirellulales > Pirellulaceae > JBKCUI01. Next base: position 40,117 of record JAYTVL010000494.1, read on the forward strand.
CCAATCGTTTTGTTCGGTTTGGGTCATGCTAATTCGTTTCATCAAAACAATTCCAATTGATTAAGTTCCGGTTTCGGACCGACTCGTCCGTCCGAGTCGGTAACGAGATCCCCTTTGGCAACACATTGGTTAATCACCGTCAGCCATGGACGCCACAGTCATAGAAACAACTCCTCTCTCCGATAGACATGTATCGAAAAAGTCGAAAAAAACAGGCCTAAAAACCCTGTGTTTTTAGGGGGTGTTCGGGTCTCAGTAAGACCCGAACAACAACAACGGCACGCTTCTAATTGGCCCCATAGCCGTCTTAAAAAACAAAACTGAATAGGATTCGAAAAAAGCCCTGTGTGGTCTTCACTGGGCAGTACCTCACACCACTGTTGAGTACCTCCGAACACTAGGTACCGACCACGCCAAGCGTGGTCGAGAACTGGGTGCCGACCACGCTTGGCGTTGCCGTATGGAGTCTTGCTCTCAACTATTAGTCAGGTGTCTACTAAAGCATCAGGATGGAATCGAACCACCGACCTTCGCCACCAAAGTCAGTTATTCACTGACCTACGAAAGCGACGCTCTACCACTGAGCTACCGATGCAGCGATCTACCGTCTTTCCGGTTGATCAGTACTGCCATCCAACTCCACCATGGAACCGGTGTACGTCTACGATCAAGTTTTTACGGGCTTGATTACAATCTCCCCCGATCTCTCCCACTGATTTCAAAAGATGGTTTGGTCATCAACTTTCCTTTGTCCAGGTGTCATTTTTATTACAGGGTCTCATGCTCGAATTGACGTCAGTCTGACTCGATCCCAAAGGGGTGTTCTATCCCGGCGTTCGGTGCAGTCACCCAGGCTGCACGCCACATTCACTTCCAAAAAGCCGCTCCCACGTATCGACCGTGAAGCCCGTCAGTGCACGTGTTCACCAACTGCAACCCTATCGCGGCAAGATCTCTCAAATCGGAATGTCGTCCTCCTCCTCGTCCTCCGGGTAATCATCCTCGCAAATTGGTTTTGGTTGTGGAGCGATCAGCCGTGGCGCCTCATACGTCGCAAAGGCTCGCTCCTGCATCTTGGCCGCGAAAGCTCTCGCCGTTTCCTCAGTGCACGGAGTGATCGCGTAGATACTCGGTGCCCCGAGCAGCTTAGTGAACGCTGGCAAGGCTGCCCGATCCGATTTCGAATCAGCAGGAATCTCCGGTACGTCGACCCTCACAAACGCGGCTCCGGCGATCGCTTGCTCGGTTACGAAGCCGGCAAACCGCTTGTGGCCCATGACCTCGACCACTGCCCATGTCTCAAGTGATTTATTTTCAATCATTTCACTGCCTCCATTTCCTTTTCCGATTCCTCTTTCTCTTTCTCTTTCTCTTTGGCGATCGCTCGATCGGTCAACTCTTTGTCCTTGCGAAATCTCCAAGCACGCTGAATGAGCGTTATCTGTAGACTGTCACACTGGACAAGCCGACTATCGCAGTTCTCAGAACACACGGCATGACGAGCTTCGCTATCGGTGATCAACAGCAAAGCCTGACAATAAAAGCACCGCGTGCACTGACTTTTAAAAGCAATCTCAGCCGACGACGATTCAGCTTGCTTGCTTGCTTGCTTGCTTGCTTCGGTTTCGTTTTTTCGCTCATTCATGGATGCCTTGAATATGGTTAAAGTTTGCAAATTCGTTTTCGAGTACTCGGCCGCATGACTTCGTAATGTTCCATGATCACCGCCGGCGAGTTGCCCATGTAAGTGGCCACTTCCTTCGCCGAGAGCCCCTTGTCGTTTAGCAGCTCCGTACAGCGACTCGCTCTCTGATTGTGAAACACCCGTGGCCATGGAGCCAGTCCGGCCCTAGCAATCATCCGATTCAACCCCGTCCGTAAATTCGATTTCGAATGCAGGTCCCAACGACCGAACACCATTTCAGTCTCGTTCCCATCGCGATCCAGCGACTTCCGCAATGCCTTGAGCTCGCGAAGCACGTACCGGTGGAACAGCGGACACAGCCGAGCCACCGTCTTGGCTTGGACAATCCTGATCCGCTCAAGATCCCATTCGACGTGCTCCCATTTGAGCCCCACCAGCTCGCTTGGGATCCGGAGACCGCAATAGCGAGCCATCACAACCACCAACCGCCACTCCGGCGACTCAATCGTATTGAGCAGCTTGTCGACTTCTTGATCGCTTACGAACCGTTTCTTGGTCGCATCCGGCTTGCCATTGCCAGGCTTGAGAATCGCGAACGGATTGAAACCAACATAGTCAGCGTCGCAACACCATTGCCCAAACTGCTTGATGGTCTGTAGTCGCTTGGAGATTGTTCCCTTGGAAAGCTGTCCTTGCGTGTTCTTGACCGCCATACGGCCCGCGAGGCTCTTGGCATCGGCTACAGTGAGCGTATTGATCGAACGCTTGCCAAACACCTCCACCAGGTGATCGAGTGCCTGAGAGTTCTTGCGCCGCGTCTCCAGACCACGACCGTCCGCAGAATTCAGCCACTCAGCACACAATCGTTTTATTGATGGCGTGCGTTTCATCGTGCAATCGCCTCCGGTTCAGCCAACTCGGAGCGAATGACAGTCAGCCGCCCAGCCGCCCTGACGCCGATCGAGGCTCTGCCACTATACAAAGTGATTTTGATCGGCTGAAAGGTACCATCGTTCGGGTCGAAGATCGTGATCGACTCCCCTTTCTTGCGACTCAGGATCAAGTTTCCGATTCGTTCGATTCGTTCGACTAAGCTCATTCCATGCTCCTAAAAACTTCGTGTTTTGTGTATGTCCGTTTATGATTTGCCAGCCGCACGGCGCTAGCCGCGGGTTGCGTTGTATCGTAGCTTCGCGAGGGCGGTTCCATCCGCCACGACGGCTGATCTATCAGCCCCTCGCTCAACCACGTCACTTAACATGCGATCGCGGCTTCGGGTTTCGATCCCTCTCACCGGCGGTCGCCGTCTCGTTGCATTCTTTGGCTTTACCCATGTGACCTGGAGTTCCAAAGTCCGCTGCAACTGCGGTTCCTACCCCAACCCGTATCGAGTAGGACGTCTTTTCTTTTGCCTTGCGGCCAATTGACGGGTAAAGTGCTTCCGTATTACCCACACTGACGAGCCAATCTCGCCGCCGTTTCCGGGTCTGTCACAATGTTCGTTTGCGAGAACCTCAACGGTGCGCTCTGGCCGCTGAATTGACTCATCACGAATTTTGCCGAGACTGGATCACCAGCCTTGGCTTTCTCGACTTGTTTGGCCACGATCGCCTTAACATCCTCCGGACTGATCGAATTGACCACGACCGAACGCATGTGTGCCTGCCACTGGGCCGTATCCGAGACTGTCGCGGAAAGCCGTCGTTCCATTTCAGCTAAATTTGTCACGCCTGAGATCATTCGGCTTCACTCCTGGATTCAAAAAGTACAGAGAAATGTATTTCGTCTTGTAAGCACGAGTCGCTTTGACAGGCCTGGACGGCCCGTCGTCATGCAGCTTCGCGGTGAATGGAATCGGGATGCATTTCTTGATTCGCAGAACCAGCCCGGCCCGCGATAACTCAGCCAGAACGGTACCACCCTTGGCATTGCTATGCGGTGCCGTCCGTTTCTTCGAACTCACACCGAGCAAGTCGCACAATTGGATCCGCGTAAGAGGACCATGCCGCCAAAGCATTTCAAGTGCCTGAACAGCCCGAATCGTCAACGACTCAGGCCAACCGAGATTCCGTTTCCACTCGCCCCAAGCCTTGCGCCGCACGCCTGCCAGAGACGACTCGCCGGCCTCAGCGAGTTGCTCGCGAGTCCTGTCACTGATCTGTCGTATGCGATGCTCAGAACACGCGTTCGAACAAAGGCCCAGGCTTCGACGCAAATCTCCAATGCGATGCCGGTCTACACGAACACCGTACTGCTCACGAGCTATCACGCAGATCTCACGATCCGACAATCCACGCGGATGATGCTCACGTAGCAACGCCACAAGCTCACTATCGGCCACGAACACCATTGGCTCACTCAAGCCGATGCGGGCACTCCGCCCGTACACTTCGGAAAGAGTCAAGCCGAGCAGTTCGCTGCATTCACGAGCACCTAGCTGGCGATAGTTCTGCCGCAAAACCTCATCCTCGTCCAGCGTCCAGTTTCTACGTTTCATCCTAACCTCGCAAATCAATAAAGTAGCTTAGGCTTCCAGCCTGAGAATCCACAGCTCAGCTGAGAATCCTCAGCTGAATTTCACAGGAAAGATGCCTATGCTACGTAAGGCCGACTTGCCGCGATCAACTCCGCAGTGCGAGCCCTGCTCGACATAGCTCGCACGCGGCAGATGCGGTCCATTTCCATTAGGTTGATCAGTAAGTACTCGCATGGAGTAGCCATCCAAATCAACTCCGATTCATTGGAGCCAACCAAGTACCTGCCGTTGAGAATGCCAATTCCATCTGGCATCGGCTGCGACTCGAAACCTAAATCGATCGCTTCCGCAACTACACTCGAATCAAACATAAGTCCCGTCCTTCTTTTGGTATCTGAAATCTGAAATATGGGATCTGAAATTTGCGCGCTATAAACCCAGAGCGGCAAGTCTCTTGGCATTGCTCCTGAGATGCATCACACCGGCAGGCTTAGTCGCCTCGTAAGGCTTCTTTGGTGCTGTCTTGTCAGGCAGCGGCTCGTTGACCAGGCGTTGGAACTCCAACACGTCTGCAATCGTCGTGTAGACCTCTCGCCCGACGTAATAATGTTTGAGAAATCGCTTGGTGCCATCGCGACCGGCAACCCCTTTCTTAGCCCAGCGAAAATACGTCGTCGCATGCTTCTTGACCCCGAGTGCCATCGCACAAGCCTTTTCGAGCTGCATCGGAACTTGCTGCAACTGGGCAGCCTGCAAGCGAACGTCTACCGTTGTTTTCTTTTTGACCATTGTCCTTTTCCTCATCCAAGCTTTGCAAAAGGGTATTTGGAACGGATTTCGCGAATCTCTTGACGGCGCAACCGCCAGCCTCTGGCCATCGCATCCTGTTCGGCCCTGACCGCGTGCTCAGGATCGAGCGTCTTTAAAAAATCCTCAAAAGCGTTCTCACATGCGATGCAATTGCCTCGCGACGCAGTGATCGCGCTTGGGCAATCGACGAGCTCGCCATTCCCGTCTTGAATTTTCATCAGACATAGGCCGGCGCGAATTCGCTCATCGACCCGCTTTTGTTCTGCCCTGGATCGATCTTTTCTCGCAAGAATCACGATCATCGCCTCTCGACTAGAAACCATGGAATTCACCTCAACGTTCGGATTGGAATTGCATCGTGCGGCAAACGCGTCGTGCGATCCGTTCCGTGTCCTCCACAGGACGAACGTATTTAACTGTGAATTACATCTAACCGCAAGTACATAGCTGTTAACCGACATGTAAATAGCTGCATAAGCATTCCGTAAAGTCTTACGCAGCAAGCAGTTATTTTCTTTTAAAAATAATTTGGTAAGCTTTTGGAATGGGACGTGAACACGAACGCGAACAACTGACAACGGAGAGTTTGGCCGATTTGGCAACGTTGCTGGATGGATATGCCACATCCTTACGCCAGATTGGCGAAAGGATGGCTGAAAAAAAAATTGATGCTTTCCCTGTCCGGCACATGCCGAAGGGGAGTTTAGCCACGAAAAACCTCGGGGAGTTCGTGGAAATGATTGGATCCTGTTTTCGTGAGGCGATGCACGCGAACGTTTTTGGAACAGTCCCAACAAGAGATCCGCGAGACGAAAAACGCCGTTTGAAGGCGGCAGAACCAATGCAGGTTTACGACGTTCCCGGCGTACAGAGAAGTGGCAAAGATCTCGATAAAGCCCTGAAGGCCGCAGGCGTCCAAAAGACGCCGAAACCCAAAACTAAACACTCCGACGAATGAAGGTCTTTTTCATGGCAAAGATTCCAACGAAAGTACATGAGCGAATTATTGGCGGAATTAAACGGTTTCAGCCCATTCTCGCATCTGCAAAATCCAGAGACGTAGGAGAGTCGGATACCGTAACGATTATCGTTGATATTCTGTCGGAAGTATTCGGCTACGACAAATATTCGGAGATCACTTCGGAGCATGCGATTCGCGGTACTTATTGCGATTTGGCTATCAAGATAGAAACTGTTCTACAGATGCTGATCGAAGTCAAGGCAATTGGTATTGACTTAAAAGAGCCGCACGTGAAACAGGCTATCGACTACGCCGCAAACCAAGGCGTTGAATGGGTGGTTTTGACGAATGGCATGCACTGGAGAATCTACCGGGTTACGTTTGCAAAACCAATAGGCCAAGAACTTGTAATCGACATCGATTTTTGTAATCTGAACGGCAAGACGACTCGCGACATCGAATCCCTTTTTTTGTTTTGCAAAGAAGGTTGGACAAAATCTGTTCTCGGAGAATACCACACACAGAAGCAAGCTTTGAGCCGGTTTTTCCTGGGCGCAATGATTCTAAGCGACCCGGTTTTAAACGTGATTCGCAAGGAGTTGAAGCGACTTTCTCCTGACGTGCGAGTCGAAGTAGAAGAAATCAAAACAGTCCTCATCGCAGAAGTCTTAAAACGCGAGGTTCTTGAAGGCGAGAATGCCGTGGACGCGAAAAAGAAAATCGCAAGAGCCGCGGCAAAACAGATGCGGGAAAAATCGCCGTCATCCGTAAAAGTTGCGGAAGAACCGGAATCCTGCGGCGATGATCCAGCGAAAGAAATATCTGAAGCAACTGAGGATTAACATGTACACGATAGCATTTCCGACGCGGTCCCCGCGTGCGGAATCGGTGCAAATGGAGATCCACGACATCCCCGGCGTCCAGAGAAGTGGCAAAGCCATCGATAAAGCCCTGAAGGCCGCAGGCGTCCAAAAGACGCCAAAACCCAAGCCGAAAGACCCACCCGAATGAATTTAATCGAGTTTTTCGACAAGTGGATCAACGAACGTGGCTCGGCAAGTATTCTTCGAGAGCGCATCCTCTTGTTGGTCGAGAAGACTACGTCGCTCGAGCAAAAGCAGTCTGTTGACGTTCTTCGCATTATCGAGCTTGAGAAGTTGCTGTCGGAGGCGACGACGGCGAAGAAACATTTTGAACTCGAGAATTCGAATCTTCGTGAGCAGGTACTCGTGCTGAAAAAGGAGATAGAAAAACTCCAACCAGCCGACAAAGAATTTGATCATAATAGTTTCCATGAAATCGAATGGAAGATTTTGTTGCTTCTTGCCAGTGTTGACCGTATGTCGGACGTTGAATTGTCTCAACGGTCTGGCGTAGGCAAGCAAACGATAAAGTTGCAGGTTGAAGAGCTGATCGAGAAAAGGCTTGTGGAAAACCTGTCCGGTTACCTGGAAACAAGGTTCGCGCTTTCGACGGACGGTAAAAAACTCATGTTCAAACTCGGCCATTTACATTGATCGCCCTGACATCCACTCCTGTGTCCATCGCCCGCACAGTAGCAGAACCAATGCAGGTTTACGACATCCCCGGCGTGCAAAAGAGTGTGAAAGCCATCGATAAAGCCCTGAAGGCCGCCCAAAAGAACCCCTCCAAGCCGAAAGCCCCACCCGATGCCGAATGAAGTGTTCGAAGAGCTTCCTCTAGCCGTCCAGAAGCTAATGTTGATCGGAAAGTCGGCAGATAATTGCCAGAAGCTTTTCGACCGAAAAGCCTTTGAGGCTGGCGTTGAGTTATTCGGGTTTCTGCGAGAGCAAATAGCCGGCGCCGAACAAGAAGTTCGTGATGAGTACCGGTCAAAAGAAGGCGTTTAGGCTTGTTGCCCTTTGTCAAACCGGCCCGTGCAATCGGTCAAATGTACGTTCACCTTCAGCTGTTTGTTGGTCGTGTTCGACACGCGATAAAAATCGAATCCTATCATGCTGTTAGCCGAATGATTACGAACATCCTCCGGACAGTCCTGGATCACATCGAGCGCGATTTTCGCGATCTGTGCCGCCAAAGCTTTGATTTCTTGAAGCTGCGCGCTAGTCATTTTGAAAATCCTCTGAAAATTCATTCTTCTTGAGTCGACTTCGGAGTTGGCTGGAGATCGAGTTGAAAGCACTTGCCGTCTACAAACATGAAGACGTGGATTTCGGATTCGCCGGCACGAACGAGGCGTTCGATTTCCGAATGGAGGTCTTTTAGAGTTGGGTTGTTGTACGAAACATTGACGTCAACTGAAATGGAATCAGCGGCCATAGTTTTTTCTCCTTGCTTCGCACAGTAGCAGAAAAAAGTTAGAATGCTACGTAGACCATAATGTGCTTTCGCCGATTGATCCAGCGTTTCAGTTTCTTTGGTTTGATGAATGCGGTTAGACGAAACAACTGCATCCGCCTGAGATCAATCACCCATACCGCATATCGCCGGCGTTTGCTCATTCTGCATTCGAAATGCACACCTCGTGCCATGCGTATCTGAAATCAAGTTAGCAATGAAACGCCACAATTACAGGCGAACGAAGGCCGTTCTGTTTCAAAAAAGAAGTAGATTTTACAATTCAGCGGGTCGAGGCGGCTTCGATGGCTTGTTCGGCGCGGAGTTTTGCGTAAAGCTGAGAAGTTGAGATGTCACTGTGGCCCAAGACGGCCGCCACGTGCTCAATCCCGAACTGCTCTCGTATTTCGCCGGCTGCAGAGTGCCTGAGCTGATTGGGGCTCCATTTGTGTTCTCTATGCCAAGCCAGTGCTTCGGATTTTGAAATACTGGTTGGTGCTGGCCAAGCCTGCTTGCATGCATAAGCGATCGCGTGGCCATAGCTGCTTGTCTTGTATCGCTCTGAGTAGACGCTCTTGCCGGTTGATCCATTTCGACTTGCTACCCCGTAACCGCGTCGATTGCCTTGGTTTCGATTTGCTGTTCTGTTGCTTTCAGCGATCGCGTGGCGTTGTTCCATGGCTTCTCCTGGCTTGAAGCAATATTCGTCAGTGTCTCGATCAAGATACTTCAGGAGGATGGACTGTGCTCGAGGCCCAACATAGATCGTACGTTTCTTGCCTTTGTGTGCTGTCTTGTGCTTGGCAAGCGTGATTCGCCAGACGGGCTGGGATCTGTCGACCAAACAAGGCCTCAAGCCGCATAGCTCACCAGGCCTGCATCCCAAGAGTTGCTGCAACACGACCATGTCCGCAACGATTGGCGGCAAGTGAGGCAGTGTAGCGTCGACTGCCGACTGATCGACTTCAACTACCGGCTCGGACTCCGGCGCATCAGTGCGGCCCAGCTTGAGCGGATCAATCTCTCGCAGCACTCCAACGACTCTAGCCTCGACGAGCTCCTCGCCCGTGCACCAACCGAACATACGTATGACCAACCGCATGCACTTATTGACGTATTGCCTCGAGCGTTCCTTCTTGATCTTCTCGCTGGCGAACTTAGCGCGGACCGTCTTGAATTGAACGCCTCCAAAGTCGTTCGCTGGCAGCTTACCATAGAGATCCAGCATAACGCCGGCTATCAGCCTGATGTTGTTATACTCACCAGCGTCGTAGGTCTCCTTGGCGTAATCAAGGTAGGAAACTGCCAGATCCTCTACGGTCTTCGAAGTTTCCGATTTGGCAGCGGTGAATGAATGCTTGTTGGCAAGGTACTCAGAGAGCAACCGCTCGTATTTGCATTGAGTTTCAGGTTTGCCCCAGACCCCGCAATAGTAGTCATGGCCATGGAGCGTGAAGAATCCTTGGCCGGTTTTGTGCTTACGCAAGCTTGGCAAACGCATGCTTTGATCTCCTGTTTTAGGTAGCTACCTAAAATGAAAGTGACCGATAAGCACGCTTTCGAACGTCGAAAGGTTACGTTTGACCAACGAATTGCTTGATAAAGTGTGAGTAGCGAAGACTGGACTTGAACCAGCGACCCACGGCTTATGAAGCCGTTGCTCTAACCAACTGAGCTACTTCGCCATCAATGAAAACAAAGGGTTTTCAGTGTTTTTTCTTGCGGGCGTCATTTTCGTGACACCCCATTTGACACCAGGTGTCAGCGGATATACGCTAAACAGGTGTCAAAAGAGACGCCCGATTTTTGTGGAATCGGGTGTCAAGCAATTACCTAACCCGTAAAGAAGAGGTAACCACTGTGAACGATTCTATCGGCAAGTCTGTTGCTTGCAAGCCAACAAAACCGTATCCAGAATTCCCTTTGTATCCCCATGCTAGCAAGCGCTGGGCAAAGAAGATCGACGGTAAGACGAGATATTTTGGGCCTTGGAGCGATCCAGACGGGGCGTTGGCTAAATACCAAGATTTCGTCGGGCAAGTTGTGGCGGTTGCGAAAACCGAGATTCTGACGCCAGGTGTCAAAGCTGAGATTCTGACACCCGGTGTCAAACCCGATAAACCCTTCAAGGATTTCCCGCTATTTCCGCATGCTACCAAGCGTTGGGCAAAGAAGATCAAAGGTAGGCTTCATTACTTTGGGCCTTGGAACGACTGGAAAGCTGCGCTGGAGCGTTTCCAATACGAAAACGACTACCTGCAAGCCGGGAAGACTCCCCCCCCGCAAAACGTCGATGCGTTGACGGTGGGCGATCTAGTGAACAGTTTCCTTGAAAACCGGGATGCCAAAGTTTTGTCGGGAGAAATGGCAAAACGTACCTTTGCGGAATCGAAGCGTTCAGGCGCGTTCCTAATCGAGTCTTTAGGCCGACACACTACCGTAGAAAGTCTAACGCCAAACGACTTTCAAAAACTTCGAACAACGATTGCAAAACGCGGTGGCTTAGTCACCCTTGGAAATGAAATTCAGCGATGCCGAGTCATTTTCAACTACGCTTGGAAAAACGAGATGATTGACCGCCCTGTGAAGATGGGGCTCAACTTTTCAAAGCCTACTAAACATTCGGTTCGGAAAGAGAAGCTTGGCAAGCCTGACAAGGTATTCACTATTGATGAACTGGCGACGCTATACAAAACCGCAAAACCGCAAATGCGTTGCTTCATGCTGTTGGCTCTCAATGGTGGGCTTGGGAATGGCGACGTTGGCCAAATGGAAGCCAAGCATATCCAATCCGGTTGGGTTCGATTTCCACGACCAAAAACGCTAGTTGACCGCGAATTCCCACTATG
>JAYTVL010000495.1:0-13701 GCA_043744075.1 Pirellula sp.
AGTCGAAACCAAACGCTACATTAAAGGCGGACACACATCCATGCAGCGAATCCTCGATCGCGCAAAAAAGGCAAAACAAAGATGTTGAAAGCAGTGGGCTAGAAGCCTATCCCACTTATGATGTTGTTGCCCCATTCGGCCTTCCGAACGAACGCAGTACGAACTCCGAGCGATTGAATTCGCGGGTATGACTCGAATTCTAGTGGCTAGTTTATTGTCAACCACAAAGCATCGAGCTGATTTTGTCGAAATGGTCTGTATCGCAGAAATGGCTTCGGAAAAGACAGTAATTCGGTCCATTATCAAACTGAAACTCCAGGGTCTCGGCTTTTCTACGGATGTACTTTATAGACGCTATCGGAGTCTGCATCACATGAACGCCCGATCCAAATATTATTTCTTTTTCGCTTAACCATCCCCAGCACATAACTGTTGCACGATTTCTGTTGCGAAGAAGTTGAACTAGGTTTCGAATGCTCTGTATGACGCCGAGAGAAACGAAGAGAACAAAACCAATTTCGAACCAACCCCATTGTCCCCAATCTAATTGAAAGGCGATGAAGATGCAAACACAGATCGTGCAAAGAAGACAGGTGATCCATACATCCCACTTGACAGGTTGCTGATACCAACCACTGTAATAACTTGCTGACCCAACTTCGGTCTGAAAAACGGCGGCGCTTTGGGCCGCCAATTGATCGTAGTTTGTTTGAACCATTCTATTTCGAAACCGCATTTGCTCCATATTGCTCGGCCTATAACTATCAAACATCTCAGCGGCCAAGGCCAAGAATCGACGCGGATCATCACTCAATGGAACACGCACTCCCGCCTCGGATACGACCAAATGTGACAGCTGAACCCAAGGGAACCAATGAGTCTTTTCTAGGTCAAATAGAATCAACCCGTTCGAATTTAAGTTACCTCTCATTTCACCCAACAGATCTGGGAATTGTTTAAGATAGGATCTCGCTCTTGTACCGGTCGAAGCCATTCGAATGCACAACACGTGAGCGGCGATTAGGAAGAGAATCACGCAAACAGATCCAATGAACATCTCGACTTTACGTTCAACAAAGATTGCGAAAAAGAGACAGACAATCATCATTGGCATTGCAATTGCACTTAAGAGGAAGGCGAGCGTCAGGAATAGAAACTTTTCCGTTTTCGGCAGTAACTTCCTGTACATCTCTTCTGTGATTATTCCATCGAACGAAATGGAATCGGGATAGACTCGTAACTCCGAAGTCGGTGCATAGGGGTTTTGAGGTTCGGACGGATTTACTCGCGACGGCTTGCTCCAGGCGGAAATACTCATTTTAGACTAGCAACTCACGGACGATTCGTGCTTTGGTGACTTCGGAATCTGTCAAACTTGTTTCGCGGCCATCGTGTGGATAAGTTAGCTGTCGATGATCAATGCCTAACGCCTCCAATAAAGTCGCCTGAAGGTCGTGTACTGTAACGATATTTTCGATCGATTTGTAACCGAAGTCATCGGTCGCTCCGTGAGTGTAGCCCTGTCGAAATCCACCTCCGGCCAGCCACAAGGAAAAAGCATGGCGGTTGTGATCGCGTCCGTCGGCCCCTTGAGATACCGGTAACCGTCCAAACTCGCCCGTCCACATTACGATCGTCGAATCCAATAGGCCGCGTTGCTTCAAATCCTGTACCAAAGCAGCACTAGGTTGATCGGTTCTTGCACATAAACCCTTGAGACTCTCCGCATTCTTGCTGTGCGTGTCCCATGGCTGCCCATTAAGAAAGATCTGTACGAATCGAACTCCCTGTTCAATCAAACGACGAGCCAACAGGCACCGTGTTCCATATTCTTTTGTCTCAGTGCGATTCAGCCCATAAAGCTCTCGTGTCGATTCGGTTTCCGTCGACAAGTCTAGAATCTCGGGCACCGTAGTTTGCATTCTGGCGGCCGTCTCGAAGTTTTCAAGACGTGCCGCCAGTTCCGTACTCTCGGGATGCTGAGTCAAAAATCGCCGATTCAAATCTTCGATGAACTTGAGTTGGTTGCGTCGAGCTGGCTCAACGACTCCGGTCGGCGATTCCAAGTGCAGGACCGGGGACTTGCCGGCGCGGAACATGGTCCCTTGGTACACCGCTGGCAACCAACCCGATGACCAATTGCGTTCGCCATCAACGGGTAGCCCACCAGGATCCCCTAATACTACATATGCTGGCAAGTTCGCGTTCTCGGTTCCCAGTGCATAAACAATCCACGATCCCATAACCGGCATGCCAGCCAGAAATCGACCTGTGTGAATCAATCGCAACGCCGATTCGTGGTCAACCGATTCAGTATTCATCGAACGTACCATCGTGATATCATCGACAATTTTGGCGGTGTGAGGCAATAACTCACACAACTCCATGCCGCTTTGACCATGCCGGCGAAAACCAAATGGGCTACCGAGAACATTTCCCATTTGCTTATCAAAATGGACTTCAAGGCTTCCACCCGGATAAGGCTTTCCATGCCATTTCGTCAGCTCGGGCTTGGGATCAAACAGATCCATTTGACTTGGCCCGCCATGTTGAAATAGGCAAATGATTGATTTCGCTTTTGCAGCCCCAAGCGTATTGCCTACTTCCTGGCCTTGAACTGAACGGTCTTCCGATTGCACTCCCGATTGTAAAAGATGAGCAAGCGCCAATCCCCCGAGGCTTCCTGCATATTGGCTCAAGAAAGCACGTCTGTATAACTGCGAGGCATTTGCGATTGGGAAGGTCATTAGTTACTGGCTCCGATGTCATTCAACATACATGAACTCGCTGCTTGCCAAAAGAGACTGGCAAAAGTCCTGCCAGGCTCGTTCTCGCGCTTCGGGCCGTTCTATGTATAGATTCGTCTGCTGATCCAGAAACCGAATCGATTCAGTCAGTTCGCTTTCGTTGGGCTCTCGGCAGTAAAACACTTGAAATGCGAGCTTGATGCGATTGGCTTCATCCGACGTTAGTCCAAATAGACTTGTGGCGGCAGCCCGCGCTCGCCTTAATGCAAAATCCGAATTCATTATGGACAGCGACTGCAGCGACATCGTTGACGTATTGCGCCGAACCGAGTTGAACACGATGGAGGGTGAGTCAAAGACACTAAGAAAACTGACAACTTGCGTTCGCTTTTGGTTGAGATACAGCGTCCGGCGATGGGAACCGGCTGTGTCTTCGGGTGCCACTACTTCGCCGGTCTCCAGTCGTGACGTCGAAATATAGGGACCACCCATCGTCAAACTAATTTCGCCACTAACCGCGAGCATCTGGTCGCGTATGGCTTCGGCATCCAATCGTCGTGAACTAAATCGCCATAACAGACGATTGTTCTGGTCTGCTTTGTAGGACTCCTCTTGTAATTGGCTCGAGCGTCGGTACGCGGCCGAATTGAGCACGATTCGGTGGATGGATTTCATTCTCCAATCATTTCGAATCAATTCAGATGCAAGCCAATCCAATAGCTCGGGGTGCGACGGGGGAGCACCGCTTATGCCCAAATTGTCCGGCGTGGCTACAATCCCTTTACCAAAATACTGTTGCCAAAGCCGGTTGACTTGCACGCGTGCCATCAAAGCAGCGACTCTCGACTCAGGATGAGTAACCCACTCCGCCCAGGCAAGCCTGCGACCGGAAGACCGCTCACTGGCATGCTCTGCCTTGACGGCAAACGGTTTGGCCTCGTCAGCGAGGGCTGAAAACGCTCCGGGTTCCACAATCTCACCTCGCGCTGAATAATTGCCGCGAGTCAGCAAATGCACTTCGGGAATTTCTTTCGCCATGTCGCCACCCCAAGCGATTTTTCCCGGGCGACTTTCTGCAAGATTTTTCTGAACTTTGATCGCTTTCGCGAGCTCCTCATGCCCCATCTTTAACTCTGCGAGTGCTGAATCCTCTTTTGGAGATGCGGCAAACCTCTCAATCACAACATTGTCCACGATAAAGCTTCGACCGCAGCAGTATTCGAAGCCGAAGCCACCGTCAGGCAAATCGGCTTTCTTGACCTCGATCGGCTTCTCGTCGGGAAATGAATTGACCAATTGTTCGATGCGAAATTTGCCCTTGTCAATGTTTGTGACGCGAACACCGTAGTTCTGGCCTGGAGTATAGCCAGTCGTTCCGAGGGTACCGAGCGAGCGACCATCCTTGCCTGGATAGTCGAGATGCAGCGCGGTACCTTCGGTCGGATTGCCATCGATCAGCAAGTTTCCACCAAGTGTCGAACTATTGTCGTTAAAATCATGCAATGCTATGAAGTACCCAATACGAAACGCGGATTGACCATCAGGTTTTATCTTGTTGTCTTCTAGATCAAAAGTTACCTGGATAGCTTCGCCGACTTTGTCTGGTGTCCAATCGAATTTGAACTTCGTTGAAAGCCAACTGTCTCCTTGGGTTCCACCCTCGATCACCCACAGTTTTCCATCTTTGATCGTTGCTGCTGGCGGTGATTCAGAATCCAATTTGACCGCAACGATACCACCTGGTGAATCATCGCCTGGAGCTGTCTCACTCCATTGATCAGCCACACGTTCTCCTTCCGAGTCGAAACTGTCTTCAAACAAAACATCGCCTCGCACTCGATGTGTTTTTAGCCATTCAGCGAGCTCCGCACGTAGCTTTGTAACTTGGCGTTGAGCATCTTGTGTTTGCTTTTCCCAAAGTTGTTGCTCGTTGGGCAACGGCGCATAGACAAGGCGGTCTTTAGGATTGACCCAGCGCTCTATGTTGAACGTTGGATAGAAGACCGCTTGCCAACGATAGTAATCAAGTTGGGATAGTGGTTCGAATTTATGGTCGTGGCATTTGGCACATTGAATGGTAAGACCAAGAAGAGCAGACGATGTGTTTTGCATGACAGACTCGAGCGCGTAGTAACGGTCCGCTCGTACCTCGTCAGGATTTCCATCGCTTTCGCCAGACCCGTCTTGTCCGTTGCGAAGAAAATGGGTCGCCTCCAAAAGCTCAATCGTTTCGGGAGTTACCGTCTGACCTGGAACAAATCGGGCAAAGTCGTCACCGGCGATCTGTTCCATTATGAATCGATCAAACGCTTTGTCTTGATTAATGCTTCGGACCACGTAGTCACGATAACGGTAAGCTAAAGGGCGATTGCTGTCTGCTTGGAAATAGCCGTTCGAATCAGCATATCCAACAGCATCAAGCCAATGTTTTCCCCAACGAACACCATATTGCGGTGAAGCCAAGTAGTGATCCACCATTCGCGAATAAGCGAAGTAACTGGAATCGGCCAGAAAACTTTCGATTTCATCCAACAATGGTGGCAAGCCGGTTACATCAAGACTGACTCGACGGATCAGCGTCCGTTTTTTCGCTTCCAAATTTGCATTAATATTAGCCGCTTCCAGCCCAGCTTGAACAAAATAGTCGATTTCATTCATTAATCCTTCTGAGTGGATAACCGTCGGGACTGATGGGGAACCGAATGGTCGGAACGACCAATGCTTGTCCCGCTCTTTACTTGTTGTCGACTGCGACAAACCAGGTGCACCCGCTTGTATCCACTTCTGAAGCGTTACTTTTTGAGCCGCCGAAAGGGGCGCATCGGGGGGCATCTCATCGCTTTGAACTTGCTTCCACAATCGGCTCGCTTCAAGATCATGGGGCACGATAACGGCCCCATCATCGTTTCCGCGAACCAAGTCGGTAGCGGTACTTAGGTTTAAATTTCCTTCTTGTTTTGCCGGTCCATGACACTTGACACAATGAGCCTTAATCAAAGGCGCGATTTGGCTATCGTACAGCGGTACTTCATCGGATGCGACGCAAACCGAGTACGTCGCCGGTATTGCGAACCAAAAAAGTAGCCTAATCAGACCTTGCATTGAGGGTAGGGCAATCGAGGGAAAGGGCACACGGCGCAAATCCAAACGCTATGGATGATGATAATATTGTAACTTGCGGCTCGAAGCTTGGGTGCCTAATCTTAAGTGGTCTTACGGAAAACTGGAATGGCAGCAGGCTGTACGGCGAGCGACAGACTAGAATATAACAGGGGGCAGTGTGGCACGTTCAGAGCGATAGGGATGGGCGTGGATGAGGTCCAATGCAATTGACACTTCACACGCCTTTCGTGCCTCAGAGCGTGCCACCCAAACTAGTACTAGTGACCTTTACTCCGGAGTTGAATCATGATTGAGCGCAGGCAATTTCTTCAGGCGGCGGCAGTTTCCATGGCAGCGATTCCAGCCCATGGGCGATCCAAAGACTCTTCCGTCTCCGGAAAATCGCCAGCGGAAATTGATGCAGAACTGACTCGCATTCTGGATGCACCCGTTCTGGACCTAAAGCACCTCAAAGAACCGGTAAAGATCGAATCGATCGAACTGCTGAAAGAAGGGAGCACCTATCTGTTGCGCACACGGTCGAGTTCCGGCCTGGAAGTCACGACAATTCCACATCAAGCGAAAATTGGCTCGCTCTATCCGATCTTGCTAAAAAGTGTCGTACCCGCCTTCGTAGGCCGGGATGCACGTGAAATCGAATCGCTTATCTGGGAAGCCTACCGACTTGCAGACAACTACAAGATGCAAGGGTTGGCACTCTGGGTCTCGGTCGCGGCAGTTGAAATGGGCATTCTGGAATTGTTGTCACATGCTGGGGCTACGCCGATCGCGGCACTATTCGGCGGGGCAAAGAAACGCGACATCGGTGTGTACTTCGCAAGCGGTAATCGAGGCAACACACCAGAAGCCGAGATAGAATACTTACAAAACCTTGTCGCCGATTCCGGTGCCCGCGCTTTGAAATTTCGTTTAGGTGGTCGAATGAGTCGCAACGTTGATTCATTACCTGGACGAACAGAATCGCTGATTGCGCTTGCTCGTAAATCGTTCGGTGATGGCATGACTCTGTATGCTGATTCTAACAGTTCGTACGACGCCTCAGAAGGAATCCGCATCGGTAAAATCATGCAGGCTAACGGATACGGATTTTATGAAGAGCCATGCGAGTTTGATGATTTATGGAGCACAAAAGCCGTCGCAGACGCATTGACGATACCTATTGCCGGCGGCGAACAGGAATATAGCATGCATCGATGGAAGTGGGCTATTGCCAATAGGGGAGTTGATATCGTTCAACCGGATTTGCATTATGGTGGCGGTTTCATTCGAGCAGTCAAAGTCGCTCGAATGGCCGACCATGTCGGTATGACCGTCGTGCCTCACATGTCCGGTGGCGGACTCGGCTACGTCGAAGTTGTCCACTTTGCTTCTTTCACTCCCAATGCCGGACCATTTATGGAATTTAAAGGCAACTCACGTTTGCCCGTTAAATGTGAGAGTTCCACGTTACAAGCCAAGGGTGGCATAGTGCAATGCCCAACGGGAATAGGCTTCGGAGTGACCATCGATCCAGAGTTTGTGCGTCAGGCAAAGCAGATTAAGTTATGAATACTAAGTTATGAATACAAAGTTATGAATACTCTGCCGGTCTGATAAACAACCAGACCAATCCTCCAACGCCGGCGATGGCGCAGGCGAATGTGATGGCGCCGGTCCAGCCCATTTGTTCGGCCAAAACAGGCGTCAGCACTGGCGAAATAAGTCCGCCAACGTTGCCGCCCGTGTTCATGAAGGCGCCCGAGAAACCGCCCGATTTACGGCCAATATCGGTGGCCGTTGTCCAAAAGACCCCTTCACAAGCGCCCAATGCGGCCATCGAGATCGACATATAAATCGCTACTTGGCTCAAGCTACTAACGTTGACTCCCAACAGCCCAAAACAAGCGCCCGTTCCCATTCCTGTAAGCACTATGACGCGCCGACCGTTTGCAGGCCCCAATTGCCTGCAAATATAATCGGTCGATACCCCGCCGATCGCCATTCCGGCAGCCATAGCCAACATGATCCAAAACGATACCCACCGAGCGTCTACGGGCGGCACATGTAGTACCGTATTGAAATAGTAGCTCATCCAGTAGAAAAAGAGGTATTGAAAGTAGCCGTATGCAGCGTAACTCAAGGAGATCAACCACAAATCACGGTTCTTAAACAATGTCCAATGAGACTCCAAGGCAATTGCATCTGACGCCGACTCTTTTTGTGTCGAGATCAAAGGAGCAGCTAGCGACTGCTTTGTGAAAACTCTCCATGCTAAGCCATAAAAAATCAACGTCAAACCGCTGATGAAAACCGCAATTTGCCATGACAAGAGATCCATAAGCCAACCTAAGAGCGGATAACAAATTGCGATTCCAATAAGTGCACCAGCAGTGACAAGCCCATTCGCAGTTGTTCGACCCCGATCAGAGAACAAGCCTGACACGACATGTGCAGCCCCAGGGTGAAGCGGCGCACTGCTGATGCCTGCTAGACCACGAATCACAAGTAGACATAAGAACAGACTCTCTGGGCTGGTCGTGACCAAGCCAACCATTCCGGTCATCGCGACAAAGGTGCCCATCACCAATGCGTAAAGCGTGAGGGCTCGAGCCGAACCTATTTTGTCAATCAACCAGCCACCTGGCAACATGGCAATCGAATACGCGATTAAGAATGTGGAGTAGACCCAACCCATGCGAGTTTCACTGATACCAAGTTTCGGAATAAACACTTCACTCCCTACAACGGAAATGCCCACTCGGTTGAAATGGCCAAGGGCAGCAAACCCCATGAGCAACATGACTATTTGCCACTGAACGATCGGCGGCGCTAATGTAACGTCCATTTTAGTAGCTCGCGGTTCAGGACCAGTCGACATGGTTGTATGCATCTCTGTTATGGATTTAGCCGAAACTTTGTGACTAACTCTTCTGAGAGTTGGTAGCCAATACCAGGTGTCGTCGGAAATTCGATGAGTCCGCGATTGACTCTTAATCCAGCCAATTGAAGCTCTTTACGCAGAGGCGAATCGAACACTTCAGCGGGAGCAAATTCAATGAGCGGCGTGATCGGCGAATAAGCGGCCAAGTGAACCGAGGCTGCGCCGAGAATTTGAGTTGACCAATTTCCTGGACAAACCACTGCTCCACGTGCCATGGCTAGATCGACAATGCGTTTCGCCTCAGTGAGTCCCCCACAAGTGGTCATGTACGGTTGTATCACGGAAACTTTGCCACGATCCACCATGTCGAGAAACTCCCATCGAGACACACCGTGTTCACCCATCGCCAGCGGAATCGACGTCAATTCGGCCAAACGGGCATAGGGCAGCGGGGAATCGACGGGAAATGGAGTCTCGAAGAATTCTAGCTGACACTCCTCGAGCTCGCGGCATATGCGAGCTACTGTTGGAACATCATTGAAAGCATAGCCTACGTCCACCATTAATTTTGGTCTGTCTCCCAAGAGCTTTCGAGCGCGTTGCGTCAACTCAATGACATCAGCAGGTGACGACATCATCGGCTCTACCTTAAAGGCTCGATAGCCCAATTCGAGCAAGCGCTCAATGCGTTGCAATTGTTGAGTAAACATCGATTCGCCACCCCAAACGTCGGAGACAATGGTGCAATACGGCTCGACACTTCTCGTACTGGTTTCGCTGTGAGTCTGAAACGGTCCTCGCTGCGCGCCACCGAGCAATCGCCATACCGGCTCCCCCAGTTTTTGCCCGTAGATGTCCCAGATCGCTACATCCAACGCGCCGAGGATAATCACTTCCCAGCCGCGACGATTCGTATGAATTAGTGAATCCCATACGTGTTGCCAAATTCGTTCTGGATGAGTTATCTCTTGGCCAAGCAACAATCGACCGAACAACGTGTCCAATCCTCCAACGGTTGCGAGAACAACTCCCGGTGGAACACGAAAAACTTCGGACAATCCGACATGTTCGTCATCGGTGTGAACTCGCAAGCAGGCGAGAGGTTCAATTCCACCTTTGTCTGGGTCTATTTCGGGACCATCGCCAATCACAAACGTTTCTAGGCGAATTATTTTTGACACGACCGTTCTTTTCTGCTTTTGGTCCAACAGCTCGACTTAGCATGCAATCGCGCAGACTTTTCGTTCTGATTAAGTTTCGTCTATCAGTGTAGTCAATGATGGACAGCCGGGAATTTTTCAAAACCAAGGCGGAAATTTCGGTTTGAGCTACTATTCTTCTGGCAATTACCGTCCTCCGACTGGATATGCGCCCCAACAGTCAATAGGATGCGGAGGCTACGCTCCCCCAACTTTGAATTTAATTAGAGTTTTTACCCGAGCGGTTATGGTTATGGCACCCCTGCTTCAGTTCAAAATAATCCAGCTCACCGCTCGCATCATTCCCATCATGCATGGTACCCTGGTCACTATTTGCTCGGGCATCACTGCTTTGTCCAGATTGAAAATAAGAGTTGGTGCTTGCGTGGGACGGGCGAATCGCTTGGAATTCGTCCTTTCTTGTTGTCACGGCGTATTTGACTACCCGTCCAATCCAGCAACTTCAAATACAACTCGAAACTCACCCCTAAAAACCCTTTTTCACTGGCCTGTTTGCCCGTCTTGCTAGGCATGACGCCTCGATAAGCTGCCGGCGGGGCCTAGCTGGAATTGGGCATCGATCACAACATGGGCCGCAAACCGTGGGCCCTTCGGCTAATCAGCCGCAACGCGCTAGCGCCCGGTTCAGCCCGACTTATGATCGACGCCGGGAATTGCACTTATTTCAATTGCTGGCACTCTTGAGATCGTTAGGGTATCATTCAGCTACTGGACAGCAATCCAGACACTAAACTAAATCATCTTAATCAAGTCTTGTATTTTGATTTTCGGAGCCAAGTATGCGTTTCTTCATTGTCGCTATTATTTCCATTTCGTTCCTCAAGGCGCCCCTCGAAGCTGAGGCAGTCGAGGTCCTAAATTACGTGCAGTTACAGGATGTTGTTTTCGGCGAAGTGCATGGAACGGGATTGTTAATGGACGTTTTCACTCCGACGGGTCCTTCAAATGGACACGCTATCGTTGATGTCGCGAGCGGTGCATGGCATTCGGACCGAGGCAAGATTCGCGACCATACTCTTGCTCAGCTTTATTCCACTTTTTGTGGTCGAGGCTATGTCGTATTTGCAATTCGACCAGGTTCCAAAACGCGTTATACGGCCTTGGAAATGGACCATCACGTTAAAATAGGAATTCGACATGTCAAAGATAATGCCGAGAAATATCATGTCGATGCAAGCAAACTCGGATTGACCGGCGCGTCCGCTGGTGGCCACCTTGCTACATTGGCCGCATTGACCCCTGTCGCCGCCGATCCCTCAGCAAAGAACAAAACAGATCGGCACGACACGTCCGTGGCTGCGGTCGCCGTTTTCTTTCCGCCAACCGATTTCTTGGAATGGCAAAATGGCAAAATGGTTGATCTCAAAGTTCTTGGCCCGTTACTTTCTGTAGGTGCAAATTCAAGCAATGAAATCGCGTTGAATGGCAAAAGCAACCAAGAGCTTCAAGAAATGGCCAAGGCAATTTCGCCACTTTATCAAGTAAAGAATCCAAGCGTGCCCTTTTTGTTGATCCACGGAGACGCTGACAAAGTTGTACCACTTTCTCATTCACAGAAATTGACAAAAGCTATCCAATCAGCAGGTGGCTCGGCAGAGCTTATTGTGAAAGAAGGTGGAGGGCACCCATGGCTTACGCTTCCCGAAGAAGTTGCAATCATGGCTGATTGGTTTGACAAGCAGCTCAAATAGAAATGGCGTGTCATGTTCCATAAAGACTCCAGCAAAAACCGACGGCGCGAGTTCATTTCTTCTCTCTGCATGCTCTCAAGTATTGGCATACTGCCAAACTGTCGAGCATCCGTATACGAATCGGCTACCGAAAAAAGAAATAGATTCTTTTTTACATCGCAGGGAAAAACAGGACTGGCAAGCACCGATGGAGCGGAACTCGAATACTTGGATTTCGATGTGCCTGGCCAAGCTTCTTGGCAGACAAGTTCGTGCTTCAGCGATGGCAGTCGAGTCATTGTTTTGAGCATGGAACCACGTCGCGATGGTCCAGGCCGACCGTTCGAAGAGTATTACACGCAGACTCCGACTCACATCTGAGTCCTATGAACGGAATCAGGCAGATCAACTGCCACCATCCGCTCCGGTTAGTGTCATGAAGTCGCCGTGTCCCTGCCGCGATGGACGGTAGGAGCGTTGATGATTTGGTGACGCAACGGGTAGTTGATCGTCCAGCGCGAATGCCGCCGAATTTACTTCGGCGGATTGTTACCATTACCCTAGCAATTCGATCGTCCAGCGCGAATGCCGCCGAATTTACTTCGGCGGATCGTTACCGTTACTCTACTAGAGGTAGGTTACTAGGGTCATTACCCCCGGCATAAAACCGGAGGCTTGCCGTGTGGTCAGTCGTTCGTGGCTAGGTTGAATGTCAACTTCCCCCGGTGTAAAACCGGAGGCTTCGCTTGGTTTCGATTCGTTCACTTTTAATATCGATCGCGAGCGGAGGCATGGCCCCGCTATGTTTCTGCACGATTGAGGACAATCGTTCTACTCGCCACTAGGCCTGCAGGCTTACGGCAACTCGGGTCACCGCTCCGCTGCCGCCCCCTCCGTGCCGACGCCTACAGGCTCATTTCTAATTGCTCCCTGACACCTACGGCGACTCGATAGACGGACTCAGGGCCAGTCGGAACCCCACGCCGCCCATCCGGCTGAACCCGTAAGCTTCCCGACCAAGAATGGCAGTCATCCAACGCCAGCCCTCGCTCGCCCCTAGAACAACCACGCAGAATCTAATCCTTTATATGTTCTGCTTTATTTCTTACCAGTAGCCTGCGTGGACAAAGCCAGTCTTTTTTGAAAGGGAATACCAAACATCGAAGCTGGACCCGCGACCCGACCGCCATCCATTGTAACAAATAAAATCATCCGGCATCGGCCATCCATGTCGACCAAACAGGTTTTCAAAGGATTGTTTACGACTGTCATTGTCAGCGAGTCGTTCACCGAGCTCAAATTGTTTGTAGTCGATGAAATCCTTTCGCCGATTATCAACAGCTTCCATCCACATTACCAATTCCTTGGCTTCAGTGATGAACCGCATCTCGTGCCCGGACGAATATTTGTGGAGAGTAACTGTTCGCGCATTTTTAGGAATGTCTACATAAGGATCGCTGATCTCGGCAGCTGTTGTATATTCAAAACGCCCATATCGAAAAGCATCGACGATAAACGCAATGCCAGCGCATGACGGGATAAATAGAATGAACGAAGACATCAAAGCGATTGCGAATGCTGTCTTGCGGCAAAGGAGAACTCCTAGCGAGACCAACGCCACAATGAAGACAACGACGGTAATTTGAAACGGAAGTACGATTGGCGCGAGCAAAATGATTGACAACCAAAAAAGCAGAACGCCTGCGATGAGCTAGTCGCGTACTATTGGTTTCCATCAAGACGCGGCGGACACGCGACTTAGCTCGATCGCTTTGTTCAAGTAGGCCGCTGCGCGGCAGTTCAGTAATCGATGGTACAGCATTGGCTGACGCCAATGTTCTTCTGTCTCAACTTCTACTCTTTACTGTTTCTTTCTGGGAAGCAAAGTGATTTCCGTAGTTCACGAGCCGTTTCATCAATGTTCGTTTCGAAACATTGGCGGATCGTGGCGTTGTTCCAAGGAGTTTCACTGTGACTATTGACAAAAATCCTTTGTCCCCAATCCTCATTAGCTTCCAACAAGACTTGGAGTTTAACGGTCTGAGTGAGCGTTCGCAAGAATCCTACTGCAGAGCTGTCCG
>JAYTVL010000496.1:0-13688 GCA_043744075.1 Pirellula sp.
GATCACAACATGGGCCGCAAACCGTGGGCTAGCGCCCTTCGGCTAATCAGCCGCAACGCGCTAGCGTCCGGTTCAGCCCGACTTATGATCGACGCCGTAAACCTGGGTAAACGAAAAAACACTGCGAGATCGGGTGATCAACGCAGTGTCGCGGGAATCGTGATGTTCAAGGCGTGACGTTTAGAAAACGTCGGTCAAGAAATGATGGCCCCAATGGTAACGCTGCGCAGATGGATAGTAGTTGTGCCACTTGCGATTGTAAACCGGGATCTGCATTTCTGCAGGGTATCGATAGTAAAGACTATCGCTACTGCGAAAGTATTCATTTCCATAGAAGTTCTGTGGATAGTAAACATACGGATAGTGATTGAAACGCTCGTAGTCGCGATTGCTCGCAGCACCACCCCATGCTTTGCCATATGCCTGTGCCTGAGGCTGAGCCTGCTGGGCTTGGGCATTGTCATACGAGGCCAGACCAGCGACGAGTGCTAGTGCGGCTACCAAAAAGGTCTTTCGGACCATTATTAACCCCCCGGTTGAATCGAAATTCCGTCGCTCTTGCGATCATCGTTACAATCGGCAAGGAGGGGTAGGTAAATTGAGCTTTTTATTGATACAACCCGAATCTGCGGTACTCCTAGTTCACTTTCTGAGGCACTAGAACTTGCGACAGTTTGATTTTACGGTAGTGGATCTTGTTAAAGATCCAGCAGCAGTTGGATCTTTAACAAGATCCACTACCTAGCTTGCACGCTTGGCAAAAGAAAGGGCAGCCGCACGAAGTTGATCGTGCGTGTGTGCCGCAGAAACTTGTGTTCGAATGCGAGCCTTGCCCTGTGGCACGACTGGATAGGAGAATGCTATCACATAGATTCCATCGTCGAGCATCGCTTTGGCTACTGCTGCAGCTTTGGCGGCATCACCCAACATGACAGGTACGATTGGGTGCGATCCGTCGAGAATTTTCAGTCCTGATCGCTGCATCTCCTCTCGAAAAAGCTGCGTATTGGATTCTAAAGTGTCTCTTAATACAGTCGATTCCTCAAGCAACTCGAGCGCTCGAATAGATCCCGCGACAATAGGCGGAGCGATGGTATTCGAGAACAAATACGTTCTCGACCTTTGACGAAGCAAATCAATCATTTCGGCGTTGCCGGACGTAAAACCACCACTTGCTCCACCCAAAGCTTTGCCTAAGGTTCCTGTCATGATGTCGACACGATCCATAACTCCACAAAGCTCATGAGTTCCTCGTCCTCGCGGACCAACAAAGCCAACTGCATGCGAGTCGTCCACCATCACCATAGCATCGTATTGGTCAGCCAATTCGCAAATTGCAGCAAGGTTTGCAATAGTCCCATCCATCGAAAAGACTCCATCCGTCGCAATCAATCGAAAACGTGCGGAACGAGATGCCTCAAGTTTCACCTTAAGGTCATCCATGTTATTGTTCAAATATCGGTACCGCTGGGCTTTGCAGAGCCGAATTCCGTCGATGATGCTAGCATGGTTCAGTTCATCCGAAATGATCGCATCTTCAGGTCCAAGGATGGTTTCAAACAATCCGCCGTTTGCATCCCAGCAAGAGTTGTACAGAATCGTGTCTTGCATTCCCAGGAAACCGCTTAGGCGTTTTTCAAGATCTTTGTGGATCGTTTGCGTTCCACAAATGAATCGAACCGAAGCCAATCCGTAACCCCATCGTTCAAGAGCTTCGTTGGCGGCTTGTCGAACGCTTGGGTGCTGCGCCAAACCGAGATAGTTGTTCGCGCACATATTGAGCAGCTCGCGTCCATCCCCAAGTCTTACCAATGTCCCCTGCGATGAATCGATAATGCGTTCCGTTTTATACGTCCCCGCATCGCGAATCGATTGGTTAGTTGCTGCAAGATGCTCCAAAAACAAAGAGTTCATTCGAGTTGAGTTTTCAGTTTTCAGTTATTAGATTTCAGATTTCAGTTTTCAGAAATCCGTGTTCAGGTTTGGACGGAGTGAGCTTGGAGATCTTCGAGATCGACGAACTCGAGGGTTGAAATATGCGTAGATTCTAAGATAATTCTGGGCGCGATCCCTGCCTCGAACGCTTGTTTCCAACGTTGAATGCACAAACACCATCGATCTCCTGGTTTAAGACCCGGAAATCCAAAGGCAGGGACTGGCGTGAGTAAATCATTACCGCTCTCCCTAGAGAATTCGAGAAACTCCTGGGTCATTTCAGCGCAGACTAGGTGCAGACCTTGATCGTCTGCCCCGGAACGGCAACAACCGTCTCGAAAAAACCCCGTAAGCGGATCGATGGAGCACGATTGAATATTCGTCCCTAAGACATTCTTGGCTGCTGACATAGTTCTCGATTCCTTGGAAAGGCATTGAACTGGAACTTAGCCATTGTACTGTTTTGAGGAAGAAACGTGTAAACGCTCGGAATGCCGACTGTAAGCACCTGTTTTGCCGTAGCGGAAGTCGCCAAGACTTTCGAAATGGAACGTGCCGAAACTCTTGGCGAGTTTCTCTACGACAATAATTAATCGAGCGATCCTATGCACCGTTTTGACACAGTGGCAGCGAATCCATTAGAATAGGTATACTTCTCGCTGATGGCCAATATGCAACTCTTGCGAATGCAATCGTTTCCGTTGGCTTGCCCAATGGCACTCACTTTGAGCCGCAACGCGCTAGCGTGCGGGCTGGAAGTCAATGAATCACTGACAGTTCAAGCCCTCATGCTAGCGCATTGAGGCTCAAAATACGATTGGAAGCTTCTGAACTCGCATGCGATTTCCAATTCCGTTTAAAGATCTGTTACCCATCGAAGCAGTTAAGCAATTATCGCAATTGGTTTCTCAACCAACGTTAATAAATGCGATCAAGGAAGCTGCGCAGAAGATTGGGCTCAAAGATCAATTCCAGTCAGGCAATATCCAGCAGATCTTGCAGCAAGCTGGCCGATGGATGGAAAGCGTGTCTGAACCTTGGCTACGAAATGCGCAAACAGGATTGATGCCTGGAATTAATGCTACCGGCGAACTATTCTCAAGTCGTTGGTGTACGCATCGCTTATGTGCAGATGCAATCGCACAGATGAACCATCTTCAGAGTCGCTACGCTGAGACCATCAAGTTGGATCAGCAGCTTCGCAATCTGCTCATCGGATTAACAAGTGCACAATCAGTTGTCGTTGTCCCAAGTACGACCGTGGCTCTTTACGTTTTGGCCTTGGCAAATGGTTCCTCAAAGGAACCCATGCGTTGGGTGTTGCCAAGAGTTGATTGCGTACGTCTTCCTCAGGCGGGAGCAATGCAAGGTGGAAATGTTCGGGCGATCCTCGATCAAGCTAACGCTCGCACGATAGAGATTGGAACGAATCAAGACTGTATGCCAAGCGATTTCGTAGAAGCGCTTCACGAATCGGGCGCTCGCTTGTTGATGACCTCGCCGAACGCACTCCCGGCCGAATCGCGTTTCGAACACCGAAGTCGAGGATTATCGGCGGCGAAGCAAACGGGAGCAAGCGTTGTAGAAATCATGATGGATGGTGCCATTCATGATTTGACCGGATTTGGACTGACTAGCAGAGTCATCGCAAATTCATGGGATGAAGGAATTGATCAAATGATCGTGCCAGGAGATGCATTGCTGGGAGGCCCCGAGTGCGGCATCATTCTTGGAAAACAAAACTCCATGGAGAGCGTTATCAAGATAGCAGAAATATTGGGCCTTCAAGCAAGCAGCATTACCAAAGCAGCTTTGCTTAGAACGCTGCAGTCATCCGAGTCATTGGAAGAGTGGCGTCAGCTACCGATCGGCGCGTCGCTTTCAACGAGTCTTGAGAATTTGCAAAACCGAGCGGAAAGACTTGTAACGCAGCTTGCGTCGAACCCAACCTACGAGCGTGTGATTTCTGGACGCAAATCATGCCGGATCGGGGCGGGAGTATGGAGCAGCCAACGACTTGATTCCAGCACGATACAAGTCTTCCCAAAATCGGTCAGTCCATCGGCGATGGCTGAGCAGCTCGCTTCAGGAGATTTACCGATTTGGACGAACGTCCAATCTGACCACGTCGAGTTGGTTCTGCGTTCCATCGAACCCGACGAAGACAGGCTTATTGTTCAACAACTTCATGGTATTATTCTCTGAACGAACGGATGCCAAGTTGCAAGTCCGATTCGTTTGTTGGTTAGGCTTTCAACAGTTTTTTTCAGGAGCACTAACAGCATGCATGATTTTACCCCAACCCAAGGTCGTTACCTTTCCTTTATTCTAGCTTACACCAATACGTATGGACTTCCGCCAGCAGAAGCCGACATTGCCATTGCGATGAAAGTCTCCGCTCCATCAGCCAATCAGATGGTCCGAACGCTTGAAAGCAAGCAGCTTATCCAGCGTCAGTCTGGTGTACCACGCAGCATTGAAATCAAAGTTGATTTGGACACAATTCCAGAGTGGAACGGCAAAATGCCTCCCCGAACCGAGATGGTTTGGGCGAAAGACAAAAAAACTGCCAGTCTTGTCGCAGACGCCATTATTCGAGCACGCCTCGACCGACGAGAGCAAATGAAACTTGGACGAAATGAGACAAAGCCGTCTACGGTTTATCAATTCAAGATCATCTTAAAGGGGGCTTCGCCACCAATATGGCGGCGGCTCGAAACCTGTGATGTATCGCTCGAGCAGTTTCATCAGCAGATTCAACGAGCGATGGGTTGGAACGGCGGGCATCTCCATCAATTCGAGATTGATGGTGAGAGGTATACGGCCCCCGAGATGGCAGAATCCGATTTGGGTGATCAAAGTTACAAGGGCATGAAACTTTCGACGATCATCGGTCACCGCGACAGCAAATTTAGATTTCAATACGTCTACGATTTTGGCGACTATTGGGAACACGACGTACTGCTTGAGAAAACATTCGATTCGGTACCTGGCGTCCGATATCCAAGCTGTTCGGCTGGCAAACGCGCATGTCCACCGGAAGACGTTGGCGGCATTCCTGGATACCAAGATTTTCTGGAAGCCGTGCGAGATCCCGACCATCCCGAGCACAAAGAACTCCTAGAATGGAGCGGACAGTTCGACCCAGATGAATTCGATCCCGTTGAGACCTCAAAACTGCTTCAATCAAAGTTACAAGTTTGGTGATCAAATGACACTCTATTCCGACAGTAGTGATGGATTTTTCGTCGTGCCTTGTGTATCGGAGGGTTGCGGCAAAAAGAACAGAACACGTGTTTTTTCTTTCAGGTCGATTGTTGCCATTGCGATCCTCATCGCCATTGCGGGTTCTCTTTCTGCAGATACGTCGGAAAGTCCCTTTCGCCAGCCGCGATTTGAAGTCAAGAAGACTGCGAATATCGTATACGGACAAGGGTTGGTTAAGCTTCCAACGCCCGGTTCGAAGGAATTATTACTCGACCTTTATGAGCCTCAGGGAAAGGAATTGCCGCTGCTTCGTCCGGCCATGATTGTTATTCATGGCGGCGGATTCAAAAACGGAAGTCGCGGGGCTGGCAACATGGAAAGTCTATGTAGCGAGCTTGCCACTCGTGGGTTTATCTGCGTCTCGATAGACTACCGTATGCAAGGAGACGACCCTGAATCGGACGGCAACACCTTGATGGAACGCTCCATACGGGCGGCCGTACAAGATGCAGGCAAGGCTTTGGATTGGATGGTAAACAAAGCGAAAGAACTGCAAGTCGACACCAAGCGAATTGCCATCGGTGGTGGTTCAGCGGGCGCAATCACTTCGCTGCTTAACACATACAGCAAGGGAACTCGGGCCGAACGTGCGCCAGTCGCCGCAGTCATCGATTTGTGGGGATCTTTGTACCGTTCTTCAGGTGACATTGAGCGAGGCGACCCACCTGTGCTGATCATTCACGGCGTCAATGACAAGATCGTTCCGTTCGCCGGCACACAAGACATTGTCAATCGCACCAAAGCGGTGGAAGTCGTATGCGAATTGTACGCCATTGAGGACGCGGGACATGGCGTTAATCTAAACAAAGAAATAGACGGCGTCACGTTGTTGCAGCGCATCGTCAACTTTTTGGATACGCAATTAAAACTAAGAGAACTACCTTAAACGAATCGATTAAAGTCCAGAGTAGACCTTGAAACAGCGAAATATTTAGAGCGACTGTACTAAGTCCGGGATTTAAATACCAACCAGCTCGTCTCGTTGGTGAATAAGATTTGTAGCTAAGAAGCGAAGGCGAAAGATCCTCCTCCATTCCCCGCATCCGGCCGCCGTTGGCGGTCGGACGCGGGGAATGGAGGAGCGGCGTGGCTTTTGCTTTAGCCGCTAATCTCCTTCACCCACGGCCAAAGGCCATGGGGGTCGAATTTAGTACAGTCGAACTAGAACAGTTCGGCATTTCGCAAAAACAGTTACGATAGTATATTGAATACGGAACAAATACACCCCAACTACTTCTAAGGGAAAAATGAAAACAATTTTATGTTTGAGCTTCGTAGTTGGACTAGGCCTTCTCCACTATGCGTCCGTTCAATCTGCGGAGCCAGCGCCGGGCAAGCAAGTGGAACAAATCTTCAAGTCGTCTGATTCTGCCGAAGTACCATTCCTTCTCTATCTGCCGGAAAGCTATAAGCCTGACACAGCCTTGCCTCTCATGCTGTTCTTGCATGGCCGCGGCGAGAGTGATGGCCCGCTAAGTGTTGTTGCAAAATGGGGGCCTCCTCTGTTGGTTTCGCGGGGGGAAAAGCTTCCCTATATTCTTGTGTCACCGCAATGCCCCAAGGAAGATAATTGGAGCAGTGCCACACAGCAGGCTCGCCTAGTCGAACTGCTGGATTCGATTGTAAAAAAGTTCGGAGCTAATCAGAATCGCATCTATTTGACTGGTTTGAGTATGGGCGGCTCAGGTTCGTGGCAGATGGCCGCCGACCATCCCGAACGGTTAGCTGCAGTAGTACCGATTTGTGGCCGTGGTACAGAGACAGACGCGATCAAGCTCAAGTCGCTCCCAATCTGGGTCTTTTGTGGCGACCAAGATGGTGTATTCAAATCGAACCAAGAATTGGTCCAGGCGATCATGAACGCTGGCAGCCAATCGATTCGCTTTACAAGCCTAGAGAATATCGGTCACAATTCGTGGTCTGCGGCCTATGTAACTCCCGACTTGTATAATTGGCTGGATCAACAATCTAGAGAAAAAAAGTAGCGGCTTATGCGAGAATGTCAGTTACTACTTTCCCAGCCACATCAGTTAGTCGATAGTCGCGTCCTGCATGGCGATAAGTAAGTTGTTCATGATTGATTCCTAGCAAGTGCAATATCGTTGCCTGAAGATCATGAACATGGACGGGGCGATCGATTACGTTAAATCCAAATTCGTCTGTGGCCCCGTATACAAGACCTCGTTTCACACCGCCACCAGCCATCCAGAGGCTAAAAGCGTTCGGATGATGATCTCGGCCTTCTTTGCCCGCAGTCATTCCGCGACGAACCTCTCCCATCGGGGTGCGGCCAAATTCACCCGCCCAAACAACGAGCGTTTCATCGAGCAATCCTCGTTGCTTGAGATCCTTGATCAGCGCCGCGCCACCTCTGTCAGTCATACTGCAGTTGTTGGTGAGGCGCCCATTTAGATCGCTGTGGTGATCCCAAGTGCTATGCACTAAGTGAACGAAGCGAACGCCACGTTCGACCATCCGCCGCGCGAGCAGACAGTTCGAGCCAAAGACCCGAGTGGGTTCTGAATCGAGGCCATACATTTCGCGCGTGGCCCCGCTTTCGTCTCTGAAATCAAGCAAATCCGGTGCGGCACTTTGCATCCGAAAGGCCATTTCATAGGAAGCGATACGAGAAGCGATTTCATCGTCGCCCGTGCTTTGCTGATGCATCTGGTTCAAATCACGCAGCACATCTAGTCGCGCGCGTTGTGTGTTTTGGCTAATGCCTTGCGGAGAATTGAGATGTAGAACGGGATCACCGGAACTGCGAAATGAGACACCACGATAAGTCGATGGCATAAATCCACTACTCCATATCGAACTCCCCGCACCCTCAAGTCCATGACCAT
The DNA here is from genome assembly GCA_043744075.1 of Pirellula sp. Lineage (GTDB taxonomy): Bacteria > Planctomycetota > Planctomycetia > Pirellulales > Pirellulaceae > JBKCUI01. Next base: position 8,049 of record JAYTVL010000496.1, read on the forward strand.
CGTCGGAAAGGAGAACCATGTAACCGGGCATGTCCTTGCACTCGCTGCCAAGCCCATAATTTACCCATGAACCCATGCTCGGGTTTCCAAACAATGGCGTGCCACAATGCAGAAGCAATTGAGCGGGATCGTGGTTGCTCTGCTCACAAAACATAGACCGGATGAGACAGATCTCGTCGGCCATCGTTGCCGTGTAAGGCAACAGTTCCGAGAATTCGGTGCCGGATTGCCCACTTCTCTGAAATCTGCGAGGACTGGCCATGACGGTATCAAGGATGCCACCCGTCGCGCTCTTCTTCGCCTTTACCAGTGAGTCAGGCATTGGTTGCCCGTGCAAAGCTACCATTTTCGGTTTCGGGTCAAAAAGATCCAAATGTGAAGGGCCACCCATCATGAAGAGGAAGATCACGTTTTTGGCGCGCGGCACTAAATTAGGCTGTGAAACTGCGGCAATGCTCTCCTGCTTTAGCAAGTGCCAAAGCGCCATCGCTCCGAAACCATACGAACTGCTTGCGAGCAATTTGCGGCGGGATAGTCTATTCTTGTCTAATGTATCATTCACGGTTAACAAACTCGTCAAGGTTTAGCAAGACACTGCAAACAGCGATCAGCGCGGCATCGGTTCCCGGAGCAGCTTCCTGCAATAACTCACGCACCGAATTGAAGTCGTCAGCAAAGAGCAATCGCTGCTGCTGCAAATAGGTTAGCAAACGTTTTGATTCATCGGGTTTCGGCGGACGTGACAAAGTGAGCATGAACACGTGGTCAATTTGCCTTTCATCTGAACCCTTGGCTTCACGCTGGACACGTGAGGCAAGAGCTTTGGCAGCTTCGATGAATACCGGGTCATTTAGAAGATTGAGGGCCTGAAGCGGTGTGTTGGAACGTTCACGGCGCGTGCAGCTGCGGGTGGTGTCTGGCAAATCAAACGTCACAAACTGAGCGAAAGGCGAAGTGCGCTGAATGAAAGTATAAAGTCCCCGCCGATGACGGTCCGCGCCTATACTCGGCTCCCACAGGTTTTTATAAGCTTCTTTCGAAACGCTGACTGGTTGGGGCGGTTTCACGCTTGGGCCGCCAACCGTGACGTTCAATAAACCGCTAGCCGCGAGCGCGGAATCTCGCACGGTTTCAGCCGAAAGACGGATTCTCTGTTGTCGAGAAAGCAATGCGTTGCCCGGATCAAGGTTCGCAGTTTCCTGTCTAGCATGTGATGACTGCCGATAAGTCTGCGAAGTCACGATCGCTCGTAGCACGTCTTTGACGCTCCAATGGTGCCGCTGGAAATCGATTGCCAACCAATCGAGCAATTCGGGATGCGACGGCCGATCACCCCGTACACCAAAGTTATCCGAGGTGGCCACAATGCCTCGACCAAACAACTCCTGCCAAAGCCGGTTCACAACGACACGTGCCGTCAGCGGATGGTCAGGCGAAACAAGCCATTCGGCGAGCGCTAGCCGATCTACTTTGCCATTCCACTTCATCGGAGGCAATGCTGCAAGTGTTCCAGGCCGCACTTCATCTCCCTTACGGTGAAACTCGCCTCGCACAAGTACATGTGTTTTGCGCTTCTCCGTAAAAGTCATCATGCCAGGGGCACGCGTCACAGCAGGCAACTGCTTCGCGATCAAATCGAGCTTTGCATTCAGTTCGCTTAGTCTTAATTCCTTAAACTTTTCGCTATACACCGCAGGTGCAGACTTGAGAAAGTAGTCGAGCAATCGGTCTCGTTGATCCTGAGTGCGCTCGACCAAAGGTGTTTTGATAATGTTGATTCCCTCTAGTTGTCCTTCGCCAAGGTTTTGTCCCCATTGCAAGCCAATTAATTCCAATGTGCGATCCCATGCGAAGTCCTCGTTCGGGTGCGTCTCGGCGTATAGAAGTCGCTTCTCCCAATCCAACTGTAGTTCCGCAAGCTGCGTCGCTAATGGCGCTATCAATTCGGCACGCTTGCGATCGTGTTCCTTTTTTGCCGTTTCAAATGCTTCGCGTTCACTTGGCAATGGTGCATTGAAGTTCACTTCGTCAGTGTTATTGAAGAAGGCGTACAGATGGTAGAACTCACGCTGAGAGATCGCATCGAATTTGTGGTCATGACATTGCGCACAACCGGTAGTCAGGGCGAGCCATGTCGTCCCAAACGTCGCCGTGCGATCAAGGATCTGGTTCACCCGATACTCCTCCAAATCCGCACCGCCCTCGCGATTGTTGAGCGTGTTGCGCAAAAACCCGGTCCCCATGCGCTGCGAAGTAGTCGCATCCAGAAGAAGATCACCCGCAAGCTGTTCGATCGTGAACTGATCGAACGGCATGTCGCGATTGAAAGCGTCGACTACCCACTGCCGGTAACGCCATGCAACTGGGCGGATGAAATCCTGAAGGTAGCCGTCGCTGTCTGCGTAATGCGCCAAATCGAGCCACCATCGCGCCCACCGCTCGCCAAAATGTTCCGATGCCAGTAACCGATTTACGACCCGTTCGAAAGCGTCTTTACGTAGATCATTCACAAATGCATCCACCTCCAGTGGCGATGGCGGGAGCCCTGTTAGATCTAATGTCACGCGCCGAATTAACGTTGTGCGCTCGGCTTCTGGTGAGGGCGTGAGCTGTACCTGTGCAAGCATTGCGAGGACGAAGCGATCCACCGGATGATCGACTCCAACAATCGTTGGCGGTTCTAGGTCTTGAGGCTGAACGAACGCCCAATGTGGTTCGTACTCCGCTCCCTGCTCGATCCAGCGTCGCAAAAGATCGAGTTGTGCCGAAGTGAGCCGATGCCCAGTGGAAAGCGGTGGCATTCTTAGATCGTCTTCAGTAGCGGTTATTCGAAACCAAAGTTCGCTGTGGTCAAGTTCGCCTGGCTCGATAGCGCGTAAACCCGACTTCAATTTCGATATCGCGTCCAATCGGCGGTCAAGTCGCAAGCCAGCTTCACGCTTGTTATGGTCGATACCGTGGCACGTAAAGCAGTTTTCGGCCAAAATCGGTAACACATCGCGGTTGTATCGTACTCTGTCGTCCGATGCAATGTTTTCGCGGACGACTAGCGAAACAAGCGTGAAAACAATCCACAGCCGATGCAATACCCACCTTTGCTGATGCATTTTTGTTGCTCGTTGCACTACGGGAATATCGCAGGGTTGGTTATGAAGACGTCTGCGCTTTACGAAGCCAGATGCTCCGTAGCTGGCCTCGTTCGACACTTTGTATTATGTCCCACCATCCGTCCCCAATCCACCCAGATACGAAAGTTCGTGGCATTTTTCTGCTTGCCAGTGTTCGCCGCTGGTCGTTCTGATCGGTTAAACGTTACCGTGTCGCCGCTGATACCGATCAATTTCACACCGTTGTCGGCCAATTCGCGTTGACAATCTCGATAACGCTGGGCAAAGTCAGAATATCATCGAATATGGCAAGACACGCTTTACGCCGCTTAACGCGGGCTAAGATGATCCGTAGACCCAGCATGTTTATCGCTGTTCAATTTGTTACTGCGGTGAAATGTTGTTGGAATCGGCCGATATAATATTTTATGACCGCGGGTATCACATCAGTTTCCGAAGTGACTGGAAAATCACATGAAGAACAACAGGCTTTTCTTTGCGTTGCTGCTATCCGGATGCTTCCAAGTTCAAGCATCCGAACCCAATCAGTCCCGAGATCTATTCAATGGCCGGGATCTATCGGGATGGGTTGCGGTCAACACTGAGAAGGACACTTGGAGTGTGCGTGATGGATTATTAGTATGCACAGGAAAGCCGATCGGGGTGATGCGCACAGATAAGCAATATGAAAACTTCCTGCTGCATATTGAATGGCGACATATGGAGCTGGGAGGTAACTCTGGTGTGTTCGCTTGGAGCGAAGGCACAGTGCCCGAAGGGAAACGGTTGCCCAAGGGACTGGAAGTACAGATGCTGGAGTTGGACTGGGTAAACCAACATAAACTGAAGGACGGTACGTTGCCGCCGATCGCTTATGTGCATGGCGAATTGTTTGGAGCCAACGGCCTGAATACTACTCCAGACAATCCTCGCGGAAACCGCAGTAAATCTGTGGAGAACCGCTGCAAAGGCAAGGGCGAATGGAACGAATACGACGTTGTATTCGTAGATGGCGTGGTGAAATTGGCAGTCAATGGTAAGTTCGTTAATGGCATCAGCCAATCTTCGGTCCGCAAGGGCTATCTTTGCTTGGAGTCTGAGGGTGCCGAGATCCATTTCCGTAACATTCGCATACTCGAGTTGCCGCCCGGTATGACCACCCCCGAACAGACCGCGTCGGTGGTTAAGTAGCCAAAACTAAACTAAGGACCGTGAGCGCCAAGAACCCAAGTCACTTCTCGCCACAACCTGAAGATTTCGTCAGTACCGCTTTCAGGGTCGATTCCCGCGATATCCGACTGTTTACGATTGTTGCATGAATAACAGCTCCATGCGAGATTCTCCAATACCGTCGGTCCAGCGTGTTTTTGTGCAATGATGTGGTCCCAGTGAAAAGGGAGAGCATCCAGCTCCTCTGGCAACTGGCAATACTTGCAACGTCCTCCAGCGCGTTCTCGAACTTGACTTCGAAGTGTTGGCGTCATTGGCTGTGCCACAGCCTCTTTGGTGAGTGTGGTAGCCATCTTGTCTCTTCCTCTTGAACGATTCGAAGTTGTTGATGATTCCAAACACCGCCCCCTGATTTTACTGGCTGCAACCAACGCCCGCAATTCGGATTGTTCTAGGCTAAGTTTCACAACATCCTCCGACCCTGTTCATGCCTTGTTACAAAGACCCGATCAGAATCACTAATGCTGCCATTGGGAGTCTAGTTTCCACTGGTAAAGTCAAATCATGTATGGCAGACAAAATGAACGACGCGAACTCATCGCATCGTTCGCGATGACTTCCCATCGACAGAATTATTCCTTCCAAGGTTGTGTCCCCACAGAGCCTTGGTCCGCTTCACCCTGTGCCGACATTATGTAGCCACAAAACCTGAACGATCCGCAGCACAAAGGCGGGCGGGATTCGGTAATACCACAGGCTCGTCCTGTGGATTGTTATGCTTTGTGGCTACTGTAGTCCAATTGACCATAAGAATTGTTAGAACTGCGGAGCAGTGGTATTTGGTAGCCAGGGGTGGAGTGAGTCTTCGAACGTAACCCCTGGTTACCATCGCAATCGGTCCTCCGAGCCGTGGAGCGACGACATAAATTTGGCGCTGCGGTGAATCGACAGCTACGAATGCCGTCGCTCCGCGACTCCACACTATCGACTCATCGCAACCTGGGGTTGCGCTCGCTATCGCTCACTTCACCCCAGGCTATGAAATGCCACTGCATCGCAGTTAGTAATTCTGTCACATCTTCAGACAATTCCTGACACCTTTGTTGTATCGCTGGTTGTCGCAACCGGAATCCGACCCAAAATCGCTTTCGGCGTGGCCGCTTCCCAGGCTTCCGAACTGGGAAGCACTTTTGGCAACGAAGCCTGGGTTAAATCAACCGCCCGATTTTTCCACGCGGACGCGCCCAGATACGAAACGTACCAATCAATGACTATCGCGGTAGGGACGGCCATTGCTGGCCGCCCCCCGCACAGATCCGTACGTGCGGAACTACCGCATACGGCTCTTACCTTGGATGTTGAC
>JAYTVL010000497.1:0-1210 GCA_043744075.1 Pirellula sp.
GGATCAATGCTCGCCGGATTTCCGGGATATGGACCTCCGATAAGGCGAAAGCGCGCTTTGATGCCGCCAGCGACCAGATACCTCGCGGCCTCACAAAACTCGCGAACGCCTTTCGTCCAGAGCATCCGCGCCGGAAGCAGAACAACCGGCACAATATTCTGGTTGGGTGACGGATCGAAGCGCGAAATATCTGTCCCCGACCCTCGGATAAGAACTGTTCTTTCGGGATTGATGCCATTGCGGACGAATAGAGATCGATTGGATTCGTTCTGAAAGATTGCATGGCTTTCGCGACCAGAAAGCGCCAGTCGGTATCCAAAAAGCACCACGCGTCTCAATACTTTGGCCTTGAAACCGTCTTCGATGAAGACATGACCAAGCCCCGAAATCGCCGCTACGGAAGGAATGCGCATGGCCCGTGCAACGATTCCGCCAAGAATTACCGGTTTGGATGCCACAAGATGCACAAGAGTCGGTCTATTCCGTTCAAAAATCCTGGCGAGATCGAATATCACCAGCGCTAGACGCCCAGGTCGCATCAGACCCTTCGGGATTCCCAGCGGAATATGCCGTATGCGATGCTCGTTAAGCGTATCAGTGTTGTTCCCGGATGGGCCGACGATGGCAACGCGATATCCATTCTCCTGTGCGGCAATGGCGATCGGCAAGCGATGCGAGACGAAAAAGCCCATGTCATGCGTGACAAACAAAATAGACTTGGAGCGGGACGTTGACTTTTTCATGCGGCCTAGCTCTGCCAATTGGGCAATCAAAAAGACGTATAGTTGCACGGAGGCTCAAGTTTCGCTAACCGCGCGCCCTCATAGATATACTGCCCCCAAATGCAACTGCGCCATCGGCTAAGCAACCTGCCGGTTAGCCTCAACGCATTGTCTCTCGATGGAAACAGAAATTTTTCATATGCCGAATTGCGATCCTGTGACCCGGAAGCCATTTGCAACTTGGATTGTGAGCGGCATCGGGCAATTCATGGGTTCCAATCTGCTCGATACAATACTGGATGTCGGCCAGAAGGTAGCTGGGCCGGACACGTTTTCGACCGGATTTGAGCGCAATCTCCGCGAAGTCGAAACCATAGTGGAAGATTCAGCATCGGCGAGATACGCTTTGCCTTGATGGCGATGTAAATATTTTTCCCGGTCAGGATCCGTTACGGGTTTTTTTGAGTAGTAGGGACGAGAAATGGAAA
>JAYTVL010000498.1:0-13687 GCA_043744075.1 Pirellula sp.
TTTTGAGTGAATCGCTTAGAATTCAAGCTGGAGACTGATGCTTCCAAACGTCTTGTAGATCGAATGTGCCTGGGTTTTTGAAACCGTGTGCCAGCGTGAGACGGAGTTCAATGAAGCGGGTGTTGCGACGAAGAAAGTAATTTACAACATCGGTCACGACCAGATTTCGCAAACGACGAGGCGACAACTGACTGCCACAGACAGCGATCCATCGCTCTCCAGGCTGTTAACGCACCATGTTCAGATCGTATTTTCCCGGTCCCGTGACGGTGTGTTTCAGTCCGGCCATGGCGGTTGCACGGTACTTGGCGGGAATATTGTCGGCCTTCTTATAGGTATGGTCCGGCGGCGTGTCCGCCTTGGTCGCGCGCTCTACCACGAGCGGCTCGATGCAAATCTGGTAGTTCCCTTCCTGCAATTGAATCGAATAGGTTCCGTCGGCATTCAATTCCGCGCGCTGCGCCGCCCCGGTCTTGGGGTCCTCAAATGTAATCGAGCCCTCCTTGACCGGCTGGCCTTCAAAACTGATCTTGCCCGTGACTTGATGTATGACGGGTCCGCTGGGAGCGCAGCCTGACACCAGCCAACCCAGAGCGATTGACAGCACTGGGGTCCATTTTACGCATCTTAACTGAGTCAACGAAGTATCTCCTGCTTCACGTCCGACGATCGATGATTCTGCAACTCGATGGAGCCAAAAAAGGACTATTCAGGCGTCGCCACCACGTTGCCGTCGTCCTTGTCCGCCAAGTTCTTGAGCAACACGAGTTCAGTTGCATCGGAAATAAACTTTACCGAGCCGTCACAGAGCACGGCCATCACTCCGCCAGTATGCGCGGAGGTGAGGACGGTATTGCAGGCGTTGGCACTGCTAAAATTTGGAGTCCCAATGACGTTGGGGCCCTGACGGATCGTGGTCATGCTAAAGCACCGCATGTCTTCCTGTGCGGGACTGGCATTGTGGAGACCGTTGACCGACCACGTGCCGTTTCCGTTGGGCAAGCGTGGGTTCTTCAGCGACATTCCAAAACTGCCCGTATTCTGAGCGGCCGTGCGGAATGTGTTGTTCACAAACGAGAGCGGCCCCGACTGTTCGCTGATCGCCATTGTATTGGATGTCCCGTCCGATATCGCTCCGATTCCGATCAAGAGGTTTCCAGGAAAAATGCCGCCCTGCGAGTGATGACTGCCGGATGCCGCCGTTGTGTCGGTGGTCCGATGCTGATTGCTGCCGGCAATTAAGACGTAACTTGGCCATAAATGAACCGTATTGATGTTGTTTACTGTCACCGTGACCGTCTCTGGATGGGGCGAGGACGGGCAACGATACATGGGAAATCGCGATTGTGCCAATGTGGCTCGAATTTGTGGTCCGGCTGCCGTGCCCGTTCCCAACCAGTACGAGACGTGCTCGCCAAAACCAATCGAATCGAGCTGTGCATACAACGGAGCTTGTTCCATATAGGCCAGCATGCGTATAAACGCGGATGGGTTGTGGTTGCCTATGGTCAAATTCGAAATTTTGGTGACTGCAGGCGGAAGTTTCTTGTAAGTCGACTCGTAATTGTGCATCGCCAACCCCATTTGTTTGAAGTTGTTGCTGCACTGCATGCGCCGCGCCGCCTCGCGCGCCGCCTGTACCGCCGGCAGCAGCAAGCCAACCAATATTCCGATGATCGCTATGACCACCAGCAATTCCACTAACGTAAAGCCACGTTGACGTAAAAACATTAAAATTCCCCCAGGAAAGACAACCCGAATGGTGAATAAGTTAGAACGGAGATATTTCAAGTACACAATAAAACAGCCAGCGGCGCGCGACGCCATCTAGCCCTTACCGCCGGCAATATTACCTATAACATAGATTGTGCTTCGTGCAACCGGGGAAAAACTTCTCAGGAAGATTTCCCTCCCGATAGTCCAAATGCGTCAGCTAGTCGATCCAAAGGTTGAAAATCCTTCTGTCTCGCGTTATCAGCCAAGAAACAGGTCAAGCGACGACATTTTGTCTCATTTGGGAAAATCCACTCGCATCCAAAACGGATGCTGCCGATCGGCGCGACCTCGTACGTCCTCAAGTATCACGCGAGTCTCCGGCTTCGGATCCCTCCGTTCTCGTGTCCCCTTGATCGAAAGAGTGATCTCCTTTTCAAAGTCGACCAGCTCCGGGGAAAGCCAAATCGTAAAGTTTTTGGCAGGCACCGTTCCCATCAGGACTGTGTTGTTGTTGATCTCCGACTTCACTTCGTATTCAGCTCCAGCTTTCTTGAGTCCAGCCTCATAAAGTAACGGCGGAACTAGTTTTTCGACAAACAATTGCTTAGTTTCGAACCACCAAAAGAATCGATCGCCAGCCCGCGAAGTAGTCGCAGAAAACTTCTTCTTTTCATCCCTAGCCGGGCTAACGGTGTTTCGGACACGCGCAGGAAAACTCATCCAGTCCATAATGCGGGGCAATTCCTCCTGGAAATGGTCTGGCTTTCGACCGCGGTAGAGCGTTACCAAACTGTCAATTTGCTTTCGCCCAAGCAGTTTATCCCACTCCTTGCCATTTGATTCCGTAAACTTGTCTTTCTCTCCAGACACAAAGTAGCTTGGAACGTAAAGTGCATTATTCCAGTACTGAACTACATACTTTTGCGCTTCGCCGCTGATCACGATATTGCCAGCCCACAAATCTGGATGTGCTAACGCGATGTCCCAAGCAGCATCGGCACCCATGAAGTGACCTGAAAGGAAAATTCTATCGGAATCAATACTAAATCTTCGCATGGCATCACGGAGAGGAGCGAGAATCATGGCATGCTCGTTCTCTGTGTAGTTGTAGCTCGGTTGCTTGGGTTCAGCCCAATCTGGCGAAACGACAATATATCCACGCTTCGAGGCTTCGCCAAAACAGCGTTTATCTATAGAGGAGTATGGCCCAGCCCACCATCTGACTTGCCAATCCATATCGGACAAATCGCCTGGCAAGGTAAAAACACAAGGGTATCGTCGGAACGGATTGTATTCCGGAGGCAGCTGAACCATGTATCTGGCTGTTCGTCCTATCATTTCGCCGCCCATTGGAACCTCAATCACATATCTTCCTTGGATAGGAAGCTGGCCGGGTGATTGTGAACTATCGGGTGCAGCTACCGTGTATGTGACTGCCTCCGAATCAGACGTTGGTTTTGGTGGAGCCATATTGGAAATAATCTTTGCAACCAAATCGGGGCTGCCTGCCTCAAGCTTGGTGATCTCTTGGATAATTTGGGCGTCTCGGACTGGCTTGGAAAGATACTCCGCAATCAATCGCCTTGCTTTGATTCCTGCTGCAACAACCGGCGCGCTTTCCTTTCCCGCTGAAGGACCAAAGACCCAACCACTAATCGCAAGTGCTGCTAATTGCTCGGGCTTGAGTGTTAAGTCCGACTTCTTGCGACGGTAATCGGTAAACCTAAGCTCAGTATCAGCAGTCAAATAGTCTGTGATCTCTGGCAACAACGACTGCAACTCAGTCTTTACTGTACCGTCAGAGAGTTTCGAAATATCGTCTTTCATCCAAATTATCAGCTCGTCACGATCCTTTTTGCCGTTCGCAATTGCCTCTAATTTTGCGTCGACTTTGAGTTGCGTTTCGATGGAAAGGCCGGCCTTTTTGACACTCTCAAGAAGGAGCTTTGAGAATTGATGTTGCCCAGCTTCTTGAGCTAAGTCAGCCGCACCGAAAAGCTGATCTGCAATGTTTTGATCTAACCGCTTTAGTTCAGATTTAGTGTTCTCCAATTCTGGAAAAGTAAGAATTGAATACTCCAAGACTGAACGAGCTTCGACAAACCGTTTCGCGGAACTAAAAAGGTTCACGATCTCCAACCAGTTATTGGCTTTCGTTGGGCTTGCATTTCGCTTTAAAATCTCCTGAAGTTTTTGACTATCGATGCTAGCAAGTGAAAGCCTCATGTCCCAGTCATAGGCACCTTTCTCGCCTCTCATCCCTTCAACTCGTACATAACTTGTGGCAATCTCTGTGATTCCCTGAACGACGCTTACTGGACTACCGGAAAGATTTCTTATGAAACAAATACGGCGCCCTAACGCATCGAACTGCGAACAATTTATGACTGGGCCAGCGGGCACCTGCGCGGCATTGCTTGCAACCAAAGTCTTGTTCGAAAGATCGATTTTAACGACGCCATCATTCACCTGCGCGGGTGCTTTGCATCGAAGGAAATTCACGTAAGTTCTTCGGAGCCCATCATCATGAACTAAAATGAACTGCGGCTTAGGCTCAATTTTAGCGTTCACAGCGGCTACGGGGGAAACCGTCGTGTAGTCCATGGTCAACTCGCCTGGCCCTAAGACCAAACCACCCTCCAAAGGCTGTTGGAACCTTTGCCCCAAAGCTATGCTGGTGAGCAGTGGCATTAAAAAAAACGCGAGAATTAATCTCGCGTTCCTGTTAGAAGCTCGTCTTGAAATCGATGAGACTGAGACAAATCTGGCCATCAGTCTATCGACCGCCAAAGTACTTTTTCAACGTCTCTGAAGCCGCATCTTTCGTGTCCTTTGTCGCAGGTCCAGTGGCTACTTGTTTTGGAAGCTTCATTGGTTCCCTCTTTTCAGGTCGCTTTGGCTTTGCCGTTTGAGCTGCTGCAGCAGCAGCGGCTTCCGCTTCGGCAATCTGCGTACCCTCTAATCGAGTTGTATCCTCCATCGCAATTTGCCGAGTTTCGAATTCAACGCTTCGATCGATCTGGTCCGCCTCAGATAACCAAGAGCTAATGTCAACGCTTTCTTTCGAATCCTCTTTGTTGTGTTCAGCCATTCGACCTGCAGCCTCTTTGACCGATTGCACCTCTGGCTGTTTCGAATTGGCAATCCCAACCTCCAACAAGACTTCAAACTCCAATTGCCCACATCGCAATCGGTCACCGTTCTTTAGAACCTTGGCCTTGTCCGGTGACACTTGCTTTTCATTGATGAAAGTTCCATTTCGACTCTTCAAGTCGACCAACAGAAGTCGTCCATCTTTTTGAACGATCGCACAGTGCTTGCGACTGATCGACTCGCTCTTCGGTCGCAATTGGCACGACTCGCCTCGACCGATTAAGAACTTTTCGTCCTTGATCGAGATCACTTTTCCCTCGTGCGTCCCAGAAACGACTTTCAGAGAAACCTGCATTGCCTGCCCTTTTTTAGAAGTCGTGAATAATCTTGCCAGTTCAAAATAAATCTAGCTAAACTTCACACGTGTGTAAACACACCTAACACCTAATGTTAATCGTAATTTGCCGGAAGAGCTACTGCAAGGGAAAACGATTCCCCGTAAGTGTGACGCTATCCACGTCCTCGATCAAGTCAGTGAGTTTTCCATTGCGCCAACGGACTTGCAAAATCCGCGACACTCCCTGCTTTAACGATGAAACAAGGAATTCAATCCAACCGTCAAGCTCAAGAATCGACGACCCAATTCTCGAACCGCCACCCAAATTAGACGCGATATTACTTTGTAATCCTTGCATTTCTTTTCCTGGCATCCGCGATAAAACCCCATTTTCGCAACAAGTATCAAGACCTTTCGACAAATCCAGAAGTCCATGCAACTCGGTCGCGGCTTGTGAGCGCCGGAGGAGAAAGCTGCCATGCTGAAGCAATCCTGTTCTCGACCTGCGTTGAGCGCTACCCAATATCTTATTGTCATCATCACCCACAACTAAGTCGACTGGACTACGCCTAAGAAAACAAAGAAATGGTTCTGCATTCTCGTTTTTTCTCGGATCGCAAGTGCAGGATTCCGACAATTGGGCGTTCCATCCAAGAGTCCTAAGATTCGCTACAATGGCATTGTGGCAGGCACGGTAGAGAGATTCGTTATGCCCCTTCGATGGTTGGTTATCGAAACTAGGAATCAGAACGCTGTAAGTCAACTCTTGATCATGTACGATTGCTCCTCCTCCAGTTTTACGCCTTACCCAAGGCAAGTCTCGCAAACCGGGCACCAGTTCTCGATCTTCAATCCGCTGAAAGTGACCAATCGAAAGAGTGGGACGCTCCCATTGATATACACGCACAACAACTGGCCAAGCAGGCGTTGCGTTGCTAAGAAACGCTTCGTCGATGGCCATGTTGAGCTCACCAGATCTCGGCGGATCTAAGATCACTAAACCCGGCTTTGAAATTTCGCGACCCGTTCGGCTCACTAGTGGCTGCACTGCTTACTGTAAGCATCCCAATCGAGTAGACGGTCTAGTTCGGAGGAGTCACTCATCTTCACTTTCATGATCCAACCCTCATTGTAGGGATCGACACTTAAACTCTCGAGTTTGTCCACCAGCGCGGAGTGGATCTCAACTACGGTCCCGCTGACGGGGCTATACATCGGGCTTACGGCTTTTACACTTTCGACCTCGCCAAACTCGCCACCTGCGGTTACCGTTTGTCCGACTTTTGGTAATGCCATGAACACGAGGTCCGTCAGCTCTGCGACTGCAAACGCGGAAATGCCAACCGTTGCAATGCCCGATGTTTCATCGGCGTAAACCCACTCATGCGATTCGCAATATCGTAGTTGTTCAGGAGAAATGCTCATAACGGTGATGGTTTCTTGTAAAAAGGAAGTGGAACTATTGTAGCCGAGACTCTTGTGCCCCGAATGTCAATATCGAAAGACGTACCAATCGTGACGACGGCAGTATCCAAGTACGCCATCGCGACTGGCCGGTCTAGCGTTGGCGAAAAACTACCGCTGGTCACTTGTCCAATCACGCGAGAGTCCGCATCTAATACACTAGCGCCTTGCCGAGCCGCGCGTCGTCCATCCAGAAGCAACCCTACGCGTTTGGGTAGCGAAACAAGTTTCGATTTCTGCTCCAGCGATTCCCGACCGACGAAAATGCGGTCCTTCAAGTTACACGCAAATCCTAACCCTGCCTGATACGGATCGATTGATTCGTCTAACTCATGGCCGTAGAGCGGCATACCTGCTTCTAGCCTCAAGGTATCGCGAGCACCAAGGCCAACCGCCTGAACACCCAAATCCCGACCAGCCAACATGATGTTCTCCCATATTCTGACGGCGTCCTCCGCTTTAACAATTAGCTCGAAACCGTCTTCACCAGTGTACCCAGTTCGCGATACGATGCACGGTTTGCTCATCTGATTCATAACCTTCGCACGATAATAGCCCAACGACAAGGCCGACGCGGGCAGTAGCTGTTTACAGATTTCCGTCGCCCTTGGACCTTGAACAGCGATCATGCCTGTAGCTTCCGTTACGTCATGAAGTTCGACATCCGGAAAGTCGGCCAAATGTGGTTTCAACCAGCGAACAATTTTTTCACGGTTACTGGCGTTTACCACCAGCAGGAAATAATTCTTGCCGCTCGGGCTCTCCAAGCAACTCACAAGCACATCGTCCAGAATTCCACCTTCTTCGTTGCAAACGAGCGAGTAACGGACCTGACCAGTCTGCATATCAAGAACGCGACGCGTCAATAGATGGTCCAACAGTTGATCGGCTCTGGGACCGTCAAAGCGAAGTCGTCCCATGTGCGAAATATCAAAGACTCCAGCCGCAGTGCGCGTCGCCAAGTGCTCCGATACGATACCCGTATACTGAATAGGCATTTCGTAATTCGCGAACTCGGCCATACGTGCACCGTGAGCTTGGTGCCAAGCATGCAATGGGGTGGCGGAAAGTTGAGTACTCATAAGTAGCTTGTTGCCTTGTCAACGAAAAGTAGTTGGGCCAATTCGAAAAATCGGCTTCGATCATAAGTCGGGCTAAACCGGACGCTAGCGCCCTTCGGCTAATTAGCCGAAGGGCGCTAGCCCACGGTTTGCGACCCATGTCGTGATCGACGCCGAAAAATCTTTTGACGATCTCTGCCCAAGCGTGTCTCAAAGTATAGTGGCCCATGAGGGAACTTCAACTCACCCAAATTCCATTAAGACATGAAGCTGCAAAGATGAGCCTGGACGACGCTTTGTGGACAGCTCCAAACGAGGAAGAACAACGCTTCCCGACACAAACGCCCAACATCGTGGCCGTTTGCAAAACCAACTCCCTTGGCCGCGGCAAGTGCTGCTTGAGTGCTATTTAATGCCAAGTCGTTCGCTTTTTTTCGCAATACCCCCTGATCCTGTGGACCTATGCCTCTGTTCATTTGAGTCAACTCGTCAAACATGGCCCTCCATTGGCTTTGAAGCCCTTCCGCTACGTTGCGAATGTCTTCTCGCACCTGCGATTCTCGTAGTAGATATTCAATCGCCTGGGCTGCGTGGCCGATTGCCAATGCCGAAGTTTGCAAGCCTCCTGGGCCACTTCCCGCACTTGCGACACCCGTGTAAGTCGCTTTGCGATTGCTGGTCTCCATTACGTTTGCGATCGGGCCATGTAGCAATTCCTCATGAACAACCGCGACGTTCTCAAACCGAACAGAACCTGTCGAACTTGCATTGAGTGCCATCAAATCGCTGCTGGGCTCTACAATCACTCCGGTTCGGTCTCTCGGAATTGAAAAAAGTAGTTCTTTCGGTTTTGTTGGAACCTGGGCTCCAACAATGTGGTCATCCTCAACCGCCCCGATAACCAACCAGTCGGCATAGTGTCCGCCAGTGACCCATGGACTAAAGCCATCCAGCACCCAACCACTCGAGACTTTCGTCGCTCGTAGTGGCGGTTGGCTCAAATGCCGGCGGCTCGTGGTAAGGTGGCTAATTCCAACCGTTGCAAATGCTTGTCCCGATCGAATTTCTCGTAGCAGATTAATTCGAACGTGCTCGTTTTCACTGGTTTCAATTCTACGCAAGGCAGCGCTCCGCTGTGTCATGACGAATGCTGTCGTCAAACAGCCGCTCGCAAGCCAGACGTAGAACTCGAGCAACGTATTGCTATCTTCCGAAATTGCGGTTTCGACGGCAGCGCATTGGCGAATTGTCGGCATAGGAAAATCGGTCGATATTTTCATATTCCTAGCGCGGTTTCTCAGATCCAAAAGCCATTGTTTGCTGCTTGTCACACCTGCAGTACTCGCAATGATTGCTTCCGTCGGATGGCCAACGAAGTCGACTAGTGGTTGTATCACTTACCCTCCAAGCTTACCTGTCTTAACACTTTAACTCGAAATATTTGCTGGCTTTGATCTATTAGTGGCAATGAGGTATAACATCGACCTGCCATTGGACAATTTTGTTTTCATTGCCACTCAGAATACCAAAATCGGTTCAAGGGAATCGCTGTTTGAAGCCGTTTAGTGCTTTGTTGAACTATTTTCCGACACGATCATCGCAACTTTTCCTATAAGTTTTGAATCTTTCAAAGAGACAATCCATGACCCAGATCGAATACTCGCTTGGACAAGAGGTTGCTATTGCAAGCATCGCGAATGAAATTGACGCCGATTCTCTTTACGATAAATGCATGGCCCTTGCAAGAAACTTGTGGTGGAGCTGGCAGCCCGAGGTAAATAGTCTTTTTCGAGATATAGATCCGATCCGATGGCGCCAGTTGGATCACAACCCAATTGCATTGTTGCGAGAATTCACGCCAGAGCGACTCGCTATTCGCGCCGGAGAAATGGTACTACACAGCCGTGTCAATTACGCATTTCGACGATTACAGGAATATCTCGAAAACAAGAATACCTGGGCGCAAAATAATGCAGGCGTGCTCGGTGCCAAACCCGTCGCTTACTTTTCTGCGGAATTTGGTCTGCACGAATCGCTACCTGTCTACTCTGGTGGTTTAGGCGTTCTCTCCGGCGATCACATCAAGAGTGCAAGCGGTCTGGGAGTCCCCCTGGTAGGAATTGGACTCTATTACTCACACGGCTATTTCAAACAACATTTGAGTGCCGATGGCTACCAACGCGAAGAGTACTTCGAAACTAAAATCGAAGATCTGCCATTGGAACCCGCCGTTCTCGCTGATGGAACGCCTCTCATGGTAGCTATTGATACACGCAACGGCAGACTGCTCGCAAAGGTTTGGAAAGTACAAGTTGGGCGAGTTCGGCTGTTCCTGCTGGATTGCAATGTCGAAGGCAATCGTCCCGAGGATCGCGAATTGACAAGTCGGCTATATGGTGGCGATGAGCGAACACGAATCCGCCAAGAGTTGGTAATTGGAGTGGGTGGGGTTAAGGCCCTGCGAGCGCTTGGAATCAATCCTGGAGTTTACCACCTGAACGAAGGTCATAGCGGATTTGTTCCGTTAGAAGTCATGCGTGAACGAATGGCTGACGATGGGCTCTCCTTTGAGGATGCAATGCGAGAAACCGCCGGAGCAACCATCTTTACAACGCATACGCCTGTGCCTGCGGGTCATGATCGATTCCATGCTGCATTGATCGAAGAACACTTAGGGCCACTTCGAGATTCACTTGGGATCAGTGCCGACCAACTCATGGGTCTAGGTCGAGTCAACCCTGATGATGCTGGCGAGACTTTTTGCATGACCGTCATCGGATTGAAAATGTCGCGAGCGGCAAACGCCGTAAGCCAATTACATGGTCACATTTCACGTCGCATGTGGAGAAGCCTTTGGCCAACACGTGAAGAACGCAACGTTCCGATAGGGCACATTACGAACGGTGTACACATTGAGAGTTGGCTTGCCGCTCAAATGCAACAGCTCTATGATCGCCACTTCCCAGCCAACTGGAAAAGTCAGATGGGCGAACCAGACGTTTGGCAGAACATCCACTCTGTCGATCCGGGAGAACTCTGGGAAACGCACAATGCACTTAAGAATCTGCTATTGGCTTTCGTTCGCCGAAGAATTTCGCGCCAGTGCCGACGACGCGGCGAAAGTGATGAAATCGTCGAAGCTGCCAGAAACATTCTCAGTCCAAATATTTTGACTATCGGTTTTGGCCGACGCTTTGCTACCTACAAGAGAGCAAACCTCATGTTCAATGATTTGGACCGCATCTGTAAAGTCTTGGATAGCACAGACCGTCCAATCCAAGTCATCTATGCAGGAAAAGCGCACCCAAAAGATGAACCAGGCAAGCGGTTCATTCAGGAGATTTCAAATCTGCGCCACGACTCAAGATTCGCAGGTCGAGTCGCTTTCCTGGAAGACTACGATATCAATGTTTGCCGACACATGATTCAGGGTGTTGACGTTTGGCTAAACAACCCGCGCCGGCCATTGGAAGCATCCGGGACGAGCGGCCAGAAAACGGTTCTCAACGGCGGACTCAATTGCAGTATTCTTGATGGTTGGTGGGCAGAAGCCTACGATGGATCTAACGGATTCGCAATCGGAAAGGGAAAGAGCCACGCCGATGATCGCTTGACAGACAAGCGAGATGCAGAATATTTCTACGAAACACTCGAACAGAGAGTGATTCCTACGTTCTACGATCGTGATCGCGATGGTCTGCCTCGCAAATGGATCAAGATGATGATGAACAGCATCAGCACTCTGGCTTGGCGATTCAGCAGCCATCGCATGGTGATGGATTACGCACGCTTGGCCTACGTCCCATCCGCAGGTGGACTAAGCAGCGAAATGCAAGGCTTCGATTGATTCTTCAGCCCAGAATCGTAGCTTAGGCTTCCAGCCTGAGTATTCATGAAAATCGCCACAGGCAGGATGCCTATGCTACGTTAAGAAACAGGGCCTAGTGAATGCCCTAATCAAACCATTCATCCGCCGTATCAAATTTTGGAAAAACTACGATAAGCACCTTCATCTTTCCAATCGCTCGATGGCGAGTTCCAGATCGAATCAGGATGCAGCAACCCGGATGAACATCCAGCAGCTGATCATCCAACTGCATTTTCGCTCCCGGTTCGCATTCGAGAATATAGTACGTCTCGATTAACCTCTTGTGATAGTGAAGTTGATTATCGAGAGCAATCTCGGTGACATGGATGGTGCCAGGGAAGTCCGCCACCTCCGAAAACGCTCTTCTCGCGGTTCCGCAGGGGCATGGAACCCCTGCCACTTTCAAAAAGTCGATCCACTCATACGCTTTCGCTTTCACGCAATCAACCTACTTCTGGCAAAACATAGCCTTGGCGATATTCTCGCGTGAAGAGCTTGTTCGCCGCTTCGTTAGTCGAAAGTTCAGTCTTCGGATCGATTGTTAACTCTACACCCAGCGATAGTTTCGTCGATTTGAAGTCCACTTCGTTTTCCTTGCAGTATCCTTCGAAGCTTGACAGCGTTTCCGCGACGTATTTATTGTCGGACCATCGACTTGGACGCGATTCCGGTGCTGTTTCTTTGCCCAATCGCCACGAAACGTTGCCAAGGTGCGCTAAGGCACTCGAAAGGTGTCCATCTTCAATGTCCAAGTGCAGATCCTTGTGATTGCGGCTGCGGATCGCTTTTACGAAATTTGCGAAGTGCGCTTTGTATTCGCCGCCACTCCATTTTCCAATTTCGTTTCCGTCAATATCAAACGCGACTCCGGACGTGTAATTCGGAGCGACCACATAACCGTCGGTACCATACCAAAGATTCGAGGCGCCATCAAACGGCTTCACTCCCTTTAGACCAAACGTGACTTTCGATTTGATGTCCAAGCCCCGCACGTCCGATATTAGTAACGCATCGTCCCACTCGTAGAACGTAACTTGGCTGTTAGCTACATCGCCATTATCGATGTATCCTAACCGTCCACCAATGCTGAGCACGCGCTTGGGTAGTTCTTGTTTGCCGAGTCCCCATCGCGATTTGTCCAGTTCGTGCGGATTCTGATTTCCTAAGTCGCCGTTACCGGTAGCGCCGACCCAATGCCAATCGTAATGCAATTTCTTGCGAACCGGCACGACCATGGGCGCTGGCCCACACCATAGATCGAAATCCATACCCTTTGGAATCTCGGCAGGTGTATCGACCAGCCCGATGCTTGGGCGACGTCGGAAACAAATTGCTTTGGCCACACTTACTCTGCCTATCTTACCGCTATGGACAAAGTCTAATGTCGAACGCATACCAGTCATACTGCGACTCTGCACTCCCATTTGACAAATTCGGCCCAGTTTTCGTGCCCATTGCGTCATCACACGACCTTCGCGAACGTTGTGACTGCATGGCTTTTCGATGTAAACATCTTTGCCGGCTTGCATGGCCCAAACCGACATCAAGGCGTGCCAGTGATTCGGTGTTGCAATCGAAACTGCGTCAATCGTTTTGTCATCCAGCAACTTGCGAACATCTTGAACGTACTGAGGCTGTACAGATGCATCCTTGAACTTCCCAATCACTCTCTGATAAGCACCTGGATCGCAATCACAAATGGCCACCACATCCACGTCCGGCAACTGGAGCCATTCGCCCAGATGCGATCCGCCTTGGCCATTCACGCCAATCGTGGCGACTCGCAATTTGTCATTCGGACCAACCCGACGGGCTGGGACCGCATCTTGTGCGATCAAGTGACTGGCTGCTGATCCGGCAGTAAGCGCAGTAGTTGCGGCAATTATGGCTCGTTCGACGAAATCGCGACGAGAAATGTCCATTGGAACGTTCATTAGCAAGAGCCCCCTAATAAAATAGTTTTGAAAACACCGAAAACGATGCTTTCAATGATAAACGGAAATCTGGCGACAAAACAGTAGTGCGAACTAGCTACGTAGCATAGGCTTCCAGCCCACTGCTTTCAACATCTTTGATCTAGTGTAACTCGATGCGAATATTGTAGTTAGGTGCTCTTACGAATAGTTTTTCGAAGGAGCGAAATGTGGG
>JAYTVL010000499.1:0-13671 GCA_043744075.1 Pirellula sp.
AAGGGATTCCGACCGGACAAATTGTTTGGTACACCCTGAGTGGAATTGGTACCGATCTTGTAGAACTTAGACGTTGGCAGCAAGAGGTCGTCGGCCCGCAGCTAAGTCGATTATCAGGCGTTGCGGAGGTCTCCAGCGTTGGGGGCATGCAGCCAGAAATTCTCGTGGCCGCAAATCCTGATTCGCTAGCAAGAGTTGGGTTGTCCATCGGAGAATTGGAGAAGCAACTTCGTTCGATTCCAAACGAACTTCGCAATCTCAAGCCACTTAGTTCGTTGCATTCGGCGAGTCCCGACAGTTCACGCGAGCTTGCAGCATACCCGATCCAATTGCCAAACGGAACATACATCCCATTGAGTGATCTATGTCGCTTGACTCTGCAACCTGTTCCGCGGCAAGGAGTTTTTGAGAAGGATGGTAGCGAGTTGGTAGCGGGCATCGTTCACCTCCGGGCTGGTGAGAATCCATTAAGGGTGACAGAATCTGTACTGAATGCACTTCGCACGTTGGGGGATGAGCTACCCAGCCACTTGCGATTGAGTCCGTGTTACGATCGATCACCGTTGATACGGGGTGCAGTGGCAACGTTATCGCGAACGCTGGTCGAAGCCGTGTTGGTTACTGCGTTAGGTATATGGCTTTTGATGCGCCATTTGCGCACTTCCATCGTAATTGGTGTGACCGTGCCGCTATCGGTGCTTGGAGCCTTTATTGGCATGTCGATGATCACTCGCGTTGGCTCGACGCTGAACATCAACATTATGTCGCTCGCGGGAATTGCGATCTCCATAGGTGTACTGGTCGACTCGTCAATCGTCATAGTAGATAACATTACGCACTATCTCCAAAAGCAATTCGGCGATCGACCTGTCGTTGGGGAAACAAGTGCGTTGGTCGCAGAAGCCACCGCCCGCGTGGCGAGGCCTGCGATATTTGCCATATTAATCATGTTAGTGTCGTTCTTGCCCATTCTTGCTCTCGAGGGTATCGATGGCAAAATGTATCGTCCCCTTGTGTGGACTAAAACACTCACGCTCATATCCGTAATGGCGCTTGCCATTACCGTCGTTCCTGCTCTGTCGAGTTTTCTCATTCGAGGCCGATTACGATCCGAGAATGAAAGCTCTATCGTGCGATCGATCAGTCGGGTATATCGACCGTGCCTTCACTATTTATTCGAGCAACCTTGGCCGCTATTTCTGATGTTGGGCGGCATGGTGATCGCTGCGGCGGCTGTCACGGGGCACGACTGGCTCTTGCGTATTGGTACCGTGGCAACGGTTGGGTCTGTTTGGTTGTATACGAATCGCTGGGTTGCAAGTTTGTTTCTTTCGTTTTGTTTGATCGGATTGGCCTTGACTATGCAAGCAACCGTGAACCCAATACGCCTTGCTCTTCGGCTGCCATTGGACGAAGGGATGGTGATGGACATGCCGATCACAATCCCTCGAATGACGGCATCGCAAGCAATAAATGATCTAAAGGCTCGTAATATGATCTTGTGCCGATTTCCAGAAGTGCGCATGGTAACAGGCAAGGCTGGGCGGGCGGACACTGCATTCGATCCCGCTCCCATGGACATGATCGAAACAATGATTGAGTTTCGTTCGCACGATGCATGGCCTCGCCGCCGACTGTTGCGAACCGATGCCAGGCGCCACGCGGAACAGGTAATTCGTGGAATGGTAGAGGCTGGATTGGTTGAGCTTTCCGAGGATGAAACGCAACTCATCGATCCAATTGTCGATGCGAGCTTGCAACGTTTCGATTCGGTTCAGCGCGAGTTTTGCTGGCAGCTTCTTCAACCATTTGAGAAGAAATTATCCCAGGAATTGATGTTGGCTGTGGCGCAAGAGCTCGGAAAACAATGGTATACCGATCACGTTGTTGAATCCCGGGTGAGTGATCTTCAATTGCGCACGCTTGTATCTAAGGTGGAATGGACGGACCAGCTGAGGCTATCGCAGCAACTCGATGCTAATTCAATCCAAATTGTCATTCGTCAACTGTCCAAAGTTGCCACTGGAGAGTTATCACTCAGCCTCACCGAAAAGTCTGCATCAGCGGGAAATACCGACGTAAACCATTCCCATGCGTTGCTTGCTAAATTACAATCTTTCTCAAAGCGACGTTGGAATGAATTTGTTGCAAGCGAGAACCAGTTGCTTTTGAATCGGGCGGGTCGCAGTTGGACGCAAATCGTAGTCACCGAATTGTGTGAGCGATGTACGTTGATTGATACAGACTTTGCGGATACTTGGGATCAAGTGTTGGCGGCACGCCACTCAAATTCAATGTTGAATGCTCAACATCACGACGGTAGCCATACGGGAATGCCATCGATTTCGAAGCTACCGATCATCACTCCCCATGGCGTTTATGATGCGCTGATGGAAAAACTATCGAATCAATTCTCTCGTCAAGTATGGCTTTGGTCGCATAGTGAGGAATCGTTGTCTGGGCCATCAGGTGAACTAGATAAGGCACTTCAAATGCCGGGCTGGGCCAATGTGTGGACGCGCCCAATCCAAAATAGAATTGACATGCTTGCCACGGGAGTCAACTCCGAGGTAGGCGTGCGAGTTCTAGGTGGTAATTTCGAGTCGGTCGTAGAAACTTCCGAAGTACTTACTGAAATATTGCGACAGATTCCAGGAGCGTCAAATGTCCTTTGTGATCCCATACGAGACAAGGACTATGCTGATTTTGTTGTCGATCACGATCGGGTAGACGATTACCGGCTAGACATGACCGAGGTACGGCTCGCGATTGATACAGCCACGCGCGGATATGTCATTCCATTCGATTCCGTAGACTCTCATTCGATTCCAGTTCGTTTGGCTGTGTTGCCATCAAAAGACTTAAAAAAAGGGTTGTTAGATGCGTCTATTCCTTTTAGCGTGTCAAGCGGCAAAGCTGCGAACAACGAATCCTTGAGAAGTTACGCCCTCCGAGAATTCGTTTCGCAGCATCATCGCGACGGGCCAGCGACGATCAAGAGTGAAAATGGTCAACTTCGCAATTATGTGCGTCTCAACGTTCGCGATCGGGATGCGAGTCAATGGGTGCAAGAGGCCAAGCGCGAGATCGCGAACGTTCAGTTACCAGATGGAATTACTTTGGAGTGGACGGGGCAGTTTGAGCATGCGACCAAAACACGTTATGCAATGCTATGGATAATTCCATTCTGTGTGATCGTAATCTGGCTTCTGTTGTTTGGAGTGTTTTGGGATATCACCGATGCGATGCTCATGTTGCTATCCATTCCAGGAGCGTTGGCGGGTGCAACGCTGTGCCAATGGCTCATGGGGTTTCCGTTTTCGTTGGCGGTCTGCGTCGGTTATATCGCGTGCTTCGGCATGGCAGCTGCCACCAGTATGGTTATGTTGGTCTATCTTCGACAGGCATTGGCGGATGCTGGTGGTTTAGAAGCCCTGTCGCTGATAGAACTCAAAGCGACAGTCATCGACGGAGCAGTTCATCGGCTGCGTCCCAAGCTGTTGACAGAAACGACGATGATTTTAGGCTTGGTGCCGATCATGTGGAGCACTGGCATTGGCGCAGATGTAATCCGTCCCATGGCAGCTCCAGTTCTTGGTGGTATCTTGATAGCCGACGAGGTCGTCGACTTGCTGATTCCAGTACTGTTCTACAAGGTGCGCAAACGCCGTTGGTCTCAAGACAAACATTCACAAACGAAGGATTTGACGTCATGACCTGCAATACGGGAACTCTGGTTGCGAGAGTTGTTTTAGCGTTGTTCTTCATTTCGGGTTGTAGCGGAAGAAATTCGCCAAGTCGCTACGAGCCACCAAAACAAGTTGCACGTAGCGCGATCGATGCGGCGTTGAAAACTTGGAAATCCGGTGTTCCGTTGGGGCCTATTGCGGGCAAGCCTGAGATCAACATGTTCGATGAACGCTGGCAATCAGGCAAGAAACTCGAATCCTATGAAATACTCGACGAAGTCGCTGGCAGCGAACATCCTCAATTTAAGGTTCGTTTGAAAATCATTGGAGGAGCCGAGGAAGTCAATGAGTTTCTGGCCGTCGGCATAGATCCATTGTTGGTCTTCCGAGATCGAGACTATCGAAAGACGTCCGGAGCACGCTGATTTGTCTCATATCCTTTTTCCTACCTTCATTGTTGGAGCTTGCATTCGACTGTGCTGTAATCGCATCCAACATTTTTTGCAGACCTCTTGTTTTTTTGATATATTCAACATTCTGAAACGATTCCCATTTGTTTTGCCGCTTGGAGAAACCAGTTGAACTTGCAGCTTCGATTTGGTTTAGCACTTTTGGCAAACGGATATTTACCAACATAGGTGAATCTCATGCCCCAACGATCGCCACTTGATAGTGATTCAGATCCCACACACTACGTAGCATCACCGCAACAGCGGGAGTTCGAAAGTGAGCTGACATTCTCGTTTTCGGGGATAATTTCGGAACAACTCGACTCGGAGAAGTTGCCCAGGATCGGCGTCTACAAGCTTTGTCGAGAAATTGGTCGCGGGGGCATGGGCATTGTCTACGAAGCGACGGAGATTTCGCTGAATCGCCAAGTTGCGTTAAAAGTACTGTCCGTCGCTGCGAACTTGGATGCGGTGATGGTCAAGCGGTTTACCAACGAGTCGCGTGTTGCCGCCCACTTGAATCATCCAAATATCATCCCGGTTTATGCCGTTGGGTCGACCGATGGGGTCAACTTTTTTGCGATGCATCTGGTTGAGGGGCGGAATATCAATCAACTCATCAAGGAAATCCGATTTAAACTTCTCGACATGTCGTCCAATGCTCAGCAAGGTAAGGCAACCGTCAACGACTTGCCGGATATTGAGACGGAGAATCGACGCGGCGAAAAACGAAAGTCATCGCATGCCCAACAAAGCGATTCCCCGCATGACGAGCGGGTGGAATTGTCCGCAGCGGATTTTGTTCATCGTTCGGGTCATCACTCTACCACCTTGCGTGCCGCACACGCGGTGGCTCGGCTGGGCGCCAGAGTGGCAGACGCGTTACAACACGCGCATGACATGGGTATAGTTCATCGCGACATCAAGCCCTCAAATCTGATGTTGGACCTTCAGGGTAAAGTATGGGTCACCGATTTCGGACTGGCGCATGTCAAAAGTGCACCCTCCATGACTCGGACTGGCGTTTTGTTGGGAACGCTACGCTACATGAGTCCCGAGCAGGCCACGGGAGTACGTGCCTTAGTGGACCACCGAACCGATATTTATTCGCTTGGGGTTACTCTGTACGAGTTGCTGACGCTACGGCGATTGATCGACGGACATACCATGGAAGAGATTCTCCGGCAGGTCATCTATAACCCTCCAGTGCGTATCAAGCGGATAGACTCTGCCGTCCCGGAAGATCTGGCTGTCATTTTGGAAAAAGCGATGTCCAAGAACCCGATGGAACGTTACACGACTGCCGGTGAAATGGCGGAAGACCTGAATCGTTTTCTTCGCAACGAAGCCATCAAAGCCAAGCGTCCCAATTTGCTGAAACGATGTAAGCGATGGACGGAGCGACACAGAGCGGTTGCTCAGGTCATGGCAATAGCGATCGCGTGCATTTTCCTTATTTCTCTGGTAGCCACCGGTGCAATCTGGCGTACCCTGCTTGCCGAGACAGTCCAACGAGAGCGTGCCGAAGTCGCCTTAACGCTATCTGAGGCCTTACGTTTGGAGGCAAACGCTTCACTGGAATTGCCAACCGACCCAGGACTAAGTCTTCAACTGGCTTTGAAAGGGGAAAAGGCTTCTCCAGGACTCGAAGCAAACCGTATTATCCAAGCCGCCATCGATGCTGGTCATGAATATGCATCCGTCACCCCACGTGAGATTGGAAGCACCTTTGTCGCCATTAGCCCGGACGCTCAAACTGCCGTCACTTGTGCCTCACGAGAAGTCCGTGACAGTGGATCCTACCCTGCAATCCTGCATAGCATGAAAGACGGAAGCGTTTTGCGAAATCTGGATAGCGGCGACTGCATAACCTCAGCTGCTTATAGTCCTTCCGGAGGCTTTCTGGTTACCGGGTCCAAAGCCTTAGTTCAGGCAGACGGATCAGAACTATTGTCGTCGCCGCCGGTGCTGTGGGAGATCTCGACTGGCAAGAAAGTCCGCGTATTTTCTGGGGCGACCCTAGTTCAAGCCCACCCAGGGGTTTTCAACCGCGACGGCGACAGAATTGTGCTCGGCCAGGGCAACGAAGCCCATGTTTACGACATTGCTGGCAGCTCGCCCAAAGTCAGACTGCGAGGCCATTCTGGACAAGTGTTGTATGCTGAATTTAGTCCAAATAGCGAAAGCATTTTAACGGTTTCGAATGACAATACAATTCGCATTTGGGATAGCCGCGTGGGACGTGAGCTATGTCCACCGATGCCATGGAAACTCAGAAACAAACAAAGTCCGACTGTAAATTTCGTAGCATCCTCCGATGCCTTTGTTGTCAGTGAAAGTGATTCGATCAAGCTGTACTCAGTTGTCACTCCGACGAACACCCCGTCCAATCTATTGGCTACTTCAAGCTTTTTGCGAGTTGCCGTCAGCCGATCACGTGAACAAGTTGCAGCCTTCGGAGGCAATAACGCCGTAATTCTCAGTTCCAAGAACCTTGAGCTGATCTGCAAGCTCAATGTTCCGCTGAGAATCACAGACGTACGCTTTCATCCAACAGAAATGAAAGTCCTCGTGATCTGCGGAAAGCAAATGTTCTTATTCGATTGCGAAACAGGAGAGTTGATGGGTGAGTTGCGCGGCCACGCCTTTAACGTTACCGATGCCTGCTTTGCATCCAATTCGGCTAAGATTGCTACCGTTTCAAATGATCGGACTCTCAGGCTATGGCATACTGAGTCTGGGCTCACGCAACGAACTTTTCAATCGCCGCGCGATGCTTATCGAACAATGGAACCATCGCAAGTTGCTGTGAGTCATGATGATTCATCGATTGCAATTTGCTCTCGTCGGGATTATTTCACAAGCATCCGCAATTCGAATGGTGCACGTGAACTGAGCGAGATGTTGGGCATGGTCGGTAACGGACCGGGAGATAGCGAACGACTTGTGATGTTACGAGGCAAAACCGTGACCGTGAGCGAATCATCCACTTCTCGCGAGATTTATCGCGGCGTCTTCTCCGACGACTTGACGCCCGAATCGAAATTGGTTGACAGTGGTCGGAAGCTTCTGGTACACACCCTGAGTTTCGGGGCATTCCTTGTGGATTTGCATAGTCATGGTCGTCGTCGTTTGGGAGAGGACGGGGACCGGATTGCTACCGCATGTGTGTCCGCAGATTCCTCAATGATTGTCTTGGTGTCAGGCGGTGGGAGGTATTTCGCGATCGATTCGGCAACAGGAGATGTGTTGTGGAATCGACGTCACGAATTGTCAATCGCGGATATCGATTTAAGCCCTGATGGAAAAAAGTGTGCGTTGGTCGACATCGCAGGCAACGTAGAAATTTGGATGACCGATGGTGCAAAGCCAGAAGCGGTGATCGAGGCAGTTGGACGCCCTGTTAATCAAGTGAAGTTCGTGCTCGAAGGTCAACGCCTTGTGACTTGGCACTCATTCGACAATCGGGAGGTGCATTGCTACGATACGCAGAAACTCGAATCCCATACGGCACATATTGCAGAAGGGCGTATAAGGCTCTCCCCTCACCGTACCCAGCCTTTACTGGCGATTGGCACCGACAAACATGCGGTGATGTGGAATTATCAAGAGGAGTCAGTACATCTATTGTCGGATCGAGGTTGCCGTGCGATTTGCCTTTCTGAAGATCGCGTAGCCATGCTGCTGTCAAAGCCGGAGTCGCAACCCGCATCCCTGCAAATCCATTCCATCGCGGACCAACGTTTAGTACATGAAGAAAACCTTGACTTAGCACCGTCGTCTATCGTGGCCGACTCACAGAAGAATCAATTCCTGCTTATGCAGCTTGGATATTCCACAAATGTGTTTCATTTCCTCAGTGGCGATCTAGCATTTTCTAGCCCAGCGCACTCCAGTCCAATTGTCTTTGCTGGGTTTTCCGCCAAGCATGGGTTGATTACCGTTTCGGATGACGGACTAATCTTGATTTTGGACGAGACAGGAAATGTAAAGCACCGAGTGGGAACTCTCGGACAAAAAGTTACGGCCGCAGCCTTGGATGCAAAAGGAGAGGTTTTGATGGTGGGGTCGGAGGCTGGTGAGCTAGCGCTTTGGTCCGTTCAACATGGGTCACAAGTTGCGCTCCATGGACATAAGGGCTCCGTCCGTTCTATTAGGATTGACGGAAGCGGAATTAGAGCGGTGACGGTTGCACGCGACGAGCCGGTTCTTTCTTGGGATTTGAGGACCCATACCGCCACGGAACTGAAAATCGCAAATGCACTTCATGCGGAACTCTCGGGAAAAAATACGCTCGTGATCGCGGGTGATGTTCGTTCTAGCAAGAATAAAGCCTGGCTCTTTGTAGAGGGACAAAATCAAGAGATCGAGATTCCACAATCTCAAGGTACAAGCATGGGGCTTTTTTCTCCAGATGGGCAGCGAATAGGCTTGCTTGCTTCCGATGGAAAACTGGATATTCTGCGAATGGAGAACCAAAAAGTCGAATTTAGCATACAGGAACCATCCGAACATATCGTTCGCTTCGCGTTCGCACCGGACGGAAAGAGCTTGCTAACTGCTGAATCCAACATATGCTCGTTGTGGTCGGTTGAGTCTCGCTCAAAGAAGGCTCAGGTCGTTTATTCGAAAGCCCGACTCACTCGAAGCGACCATTGGCAGCCGTTCACTCACGACTCTCAGTGGTTCCTTACGACGGACGCTGAGGTTCGCAAGTGTGCCTGCGTACCG
The DNA here is from genome assembly GCA_043744075.1 of Pirellula sp. Lineage (GTDB taxonomy): Bacteria > Planctomycetota > Planctomycetia > Pirellulales > Pirellulaceae > JBKCUI01. The sequence goes on from JAYTVL010000499.1 coordinate 8,870, forward strand.
GTTGAATTTGCCAAAAAATCCGCTTTTCGGGAACTCACCGAGGAGGAACGTCGGCGGTTCCGATTGGACCTTACCGACGTCCTGAGAGAATTCAATTGAAGATCCGTTAGCGACGAAACAACAGTCTGCACCGTGGTCTAGAAAGACATGGTGGAGCACAGGCTGGAGCACACTGTGGAACGCAAGTTGGCTGTGGCGAGCAGCAGGGCTGTGGAGCAGTGACTTTGCAAACGCCAGTTCCTGCGCAAAGTGCACCAAAGTCGGATGTTTTGGCGCAGATCGCAGCCCAAGCTGCTTGATAGGCTTTGCAGTAGGTCGATCCATTCCGCTGCACACCAGCTCTTTTTCCACTCGCGAACGTATAAATTAATTTGACCGTCCACTGGCACGGAGCCGATGGTGCGACAGCAAGCTGACTCTCGCCAGCAAGTTGACCGTCGCCAAGTAACCTAAACATATAAGGAGTACATCCTTCATCGATGTAAACTGGAACTGCGTTAAAATAACACGTGAGTGAACTGGCGGCTCGTAGTCGCGATTCAATTATTTCATGAGCCACCATACAATCGAGCGCAATCTCAGAATCCGGTCCGGTCATTCCCGGCCCGCTTTCGCATTCAAGATGCCCCACCGCTTTGTAATGAACACTTTGCGAGAACGCAAAGCTTGAGATCAGTGGAAAAACGCATAGAAAAACAATCATTCGTAACATCGGGTGTCTCCTCTAGGTATGAAAATCTACCGAACAGTCTATTCATAATACCTGAGTAATTCAGTAGGAATGCAGATTATTAATAAATTTTTCGACACTTCTCGATGATCGCCACCAAAATCGAGAAAGCGATTACACCGCGTAAATCATAAGTCGGGCTGAACCGGACGCTAGCGCGTTGCGGCTGATTATCCGAAGGGCGCTAGCCCACGGTTTGCGGCCCATGTTGTGATCGATGCCCGATTACACCAAATCCGCAGGCTCGGAGGCATTTCAATAAGCCCGTGCCCGTTTGCTTCGCGCATTGTTGAAGCTAACATCTGGTTGCACCGTACGTAAGGAAACGATGTACGCAACCAAACTTACAGTGTCGCCTTCTAGAACAGCGGCGAGTGCTGGATGGGGCGTTCCTGGAATTCCTAATCTGATTCGTCTATAGATTTCAATGGGTTCGTCGCCACCGTGAAACGCCTCAAGGCCGAGGTTGGGTGGATGTAGCGGACGTCCTAGAGAATCAAACAATTTGTTCTTGACTCGATTTGTTTCACCCGGCACTTCATGGCAGCCAGCGCAGGCAGCCTCACGAAACACTTCGCGACCGCGAGCCGCTAATCCCACAATGTTAGAAAGGTCGGGAATGGCAAGTGGCTCGCTAGCTTGCGACCTGGCCGCGACCCATTGTGACTCCGCCAAACTGTCTGTGCCTTCGTTTGACGAATATTCGTTCTGATATTTTTCGCGAAGTCCTATAATCATGAATTCTCGCAACACCCCAACCAACGAAGCAACCTCGGAATCTGAAAACTGCTTAAAGGCGGGCATCGATGTTCCTGGTTGTCCACGCCTAATGGATTGAGCGATGTCGGCGTCGCTGGCCACACCATTCTTGGACGAAATCATTCGTATAGGTTCAACTCGGAAACGACGTGGCGGCGGGAATAGATTACTCCCAGCTCGTCCAAAGCCGTCACCGGTCGCGCCATGGCAGTTCGCACAATGCGTTTGGTAAAGTTCGTTTCCTGGTGAATGGGCGATAGAATCATTGTGCGGCGATAAATTCGACGACGACGGTTCGGAAAGCGTAGTGATAGAGTTCAATTCACGCACTAACGACTGGTCGCTAGGCTGTACCACCTGTTTAGCTTTCAAGTCCTGTAAGCGCCTGAGTCTTGCCGTCCGATTGGCGGATAAGTCGAACACAGTCGTGGCCGTCGCTGAATCCCCAGCTAAACTCAGTGCAGTGGCTCCTAAACTGACAAGGTCGGTTAGCAAACTAACTGCGTCGGCTTGGCCTTGTAGTGACTTAGTAAATGCATTGTCGATCATTTTCTTGAAATCCTCAGTGCTAGATATTCTCGCAGCTCGGAACGCTTCCACAGAATTTTGGTAGTTTCCAAGATCAAAATCGACATTTGCGCTTTCAAGAATTTCAAGGTCTGTTTTTGCCGAATACAATTCGGATCGCGATGCTTGCGAATGACCTAGTCGTCGCCGAATCTTTGAGAGTCGGACTCTGACTTCGGTGTTGTGAGGAAAAAGTGAGGCGAATCGTTCAAGCAGTAGTTCGCTCTGTTGAAATCGAACATTAGGTGGCCTTGTAAATAGTTCGGACAACGCAAGCCAAGACAATTCATGACGTGGATGCCGTTCGATCGTTTCAATCAAACCGGCAGCTGCTTCCTCCTTCTGGCCGGAAAGATTGAGATACACGGCTGTCAGATACTGAAGCTGTGCAGAATTGGGTTGCTTCTCTCGCCAGGTGTCCAGCAGTTCTTTCGCGATCCTGAACTGTTCGGTTGCAAATGCTGCTTGCACGACTACGCTGTTTGCATCGGATTCGAGTGCCCCTGCACTCTGCAATACGTCGACCATTTGTTTTGGTGAATCGTCGAGTTGGCCGTGTTGGATCTTGTACAAAGCAATTGCCAGATCAACGGCGTCTTTGGAATTCGCGAGCTGTTGAGCATTTTCAATTTGTTCGCGAAACTGCACACTTTGCCCAAGTTGACGGTAGGAGTTTGCGGCCAGAAGCAATAGGTCCAGTGGCTTTTCGCGAACCGCGTCAATCGATGCAATCGTTTGCGATAGATCTCCCGCCAAGTAGCCAGCTTTGATCGCATCCCTGGAATTATTCCGCCCCAAAAACACTACGAGAGCGGCCATAGCAACGAGTGTCGCAGAAACCCAAAAGAGCATTCGTTTCAAACGTTCACCTCGAAAAGTAGCGTAGGCTTCCAGCCTGTGAAAAGTAGCATAGGCTTCCAGCCTGTGAATTGAAGACCACAGGCTGGAAGCCTATGCCACAGAGCTTGTTAACGAACACAAATCATGCGACGATGGAGTTATCCCCGGTGGACGGTGTCAATAATACTTAATTTAACAGAACGCAGACCCATCTTCTATGACATGGTCAAGACTCTTGATCTTTTTTTCTTTTGGGCTGACGATTTCAGGTTGCGATGAGAATAAAAAGTCCAGAGATTCTATTCGGAGGGAGTTGGCTCAACTGAGTAAAACCTTAGAAGTCCCGTCGGTTGAAGAGACGATAGTACCGATTGGGATCCAGCGATTTTGCGGAGATTGTCATGAACTTCCGAATCCAGCCAGCTTTGTTCGTGAAGCGTGGTATGACGAAATTCGTAAGGGCTTTGAGTTCTACGCTCGCTCTGGGAGAACAGACTTGCATCCACCTCCCCTCGAGGATGTTCTCAATTTCTATCGCGAGCGATCACCGGCGCAATTTGCATTTCCTGCGCCACCGCCAGTAGATTCGGAATGGCTCTCCCGTTTCGATCGGGAGAGCTTCGATTGGAAGGACGGAAATTATGTTACCCCCGCTATCTCATCGATTCGCTGGGTCGAGTTTCAACCGGAAGGAGATCGAAGGCTCGTGGTAACGGACATGAGGGAGGGGAGCATCAATTCTGTGAAACCTGCACCGAAGAAAACAACTCGGAAGATGATCGAGCGAGTAGGGGTTCCGGCCCGCGTGACAGCATGCGATTTGAATGAAGATGGCCGAACCGATCTAATGATTGCTGATCTCGGCAGTTTCAATCCTTACGATCATGCACTTGGAAGAGCCGTATGGCTAAAACGTGACTCTACAACGCATGCTTTTCAGTCGATCACAATCGCTGAAAAGCTGGGTCGCGTGGCGGATATTTCGGTCGCTGATTTTTCCGGCGATGGAAAACCCGATTTGGTTATTGCAGAATTTGGGCATCGGCAAACCGGCGGCATTCGCCTGCTTACAAATCAAATGGATCAAGGAGTCGTGCGTTTCACTGCAAAAGTGATCGACATTCGTCCTGGCACGATCCAGGTATTAGCAAACGACTGGAACCGTGACGGGGCAATGGATTTCGCGTCCGTTATCAGTCAAGAATTCGAGTGTGTAGAACTATTTGTTAATCAAGGACGCAAGTTTGATGTGCATCGCGCTGCAACAGGCGGCGATTTAACTTTCGGCTCGGTCGGAATTGAATTGGCGGATCTCGATCAAGATGGGGATCAAGATATTCTATATGTGAACGGGGATACTTTTGACAACAACTTTGCAAATCGTTCTCATGGTCTTCAGTGGCTTGAAAATGTTGGAAACCTCGAGTTTCGCCTACATCGATTGCTTGACTTGCCAGGTGCCTATCGAGCTGTTGCAGTGGACATGGATGGTGATATGGATCTCGATATCCTCGTTGTGGCGAACTTGCCGACGATTGTCTATCCAACTTCATTGAATGACCAATCTCCAGCTTCGATTGTTTTGCTAGAACAATTGCCGAATCTTCAGTTCCAGGTTCACGTGTTGGAAAGGGGCACACCGAGATACCCAGCGCTTGAAGCAGCTGATTTCAACGATGATGGTAAGATGGACTTCGTAGTAGGTGTTCAACTTTTTGATACAGATCCACCCAACAGCCCTGCTTCCAAATTGCCACGATTGAATATTTGGTGGCAGAAATAACAAAGCCCACGTTCGGGTCTATAGAAACGGCGTCGATCATAAGTCGGGCTGAACCGGACGCTAGCGCGTTCCGGCTGATTAGCCGAAGGGCGCTAGCCCACGGTTTGCGGCCCATGTTGTGAT
>JAYTVL010000500.1:0-50891 GCA_043744075.1 Pirellula sp.
TCACAAGCGAGTCGCAATCAATTCTTCGAGCTACAATCTTGACCGTTCGGTTTGCCAAAAAACAGCTTCGAAGCAATTTCCGGACAGACACTAGCTAAGGCAGGAATTGTTCTCGATTCTCATCTTTCAACGAAGCCACGCTAGAAGTTTTACTTTCTGCTGTACCATAGGGGAAGGGATGCGAGAGGGATTCACGCTTGGTCAGTATTTGATGTTGGTCGATTACACGAGCCGATTGGTTCGGCATGGAAAAACGACGGTGCCGTCGGAAGTGGCGTGCATTTTCGCGAGGATCGGAACGAGCGCCGAGAGTTGGTCGTCACGACTGCTCAAATTGAGCGGCCCAAAATTGAAAGGACGATTCCTATCAGCCAGTCGAGAGCGGCTTAGGGAACTAGCGGGGCGAATTGGCGTTCGTCATCTTGCGAACGTTGGTTAAGGTCATGGGTGAATGGGAAAAGGGCCGGCAGCACAATTTGCAAGGGAGTCGGTAGCGGGATCAATGCCGGTGAGATTGCTCGATTTTCCCAAATTGCAGTCGATGCAAGCCAGAGCTAAGTTGTCGATGTCGTCAGTGCCACCATGTTTTTTCGGGATGACATGTTCGAGCTGCAATGGGGCGAGCGGTGAGTCGTCCTGATGCCGTTGGCAGTACTCACAACGATCACCGGCCCTCTTTCGCACTAACGTGCGCGTCGCTGTATCGATTACCCGTTCGAGTTGGCTAACACCTTGCGAGCTTTGGATTGGAGAATCGCCACGAAATTGTTCGCTCGGACGTATCCCTCGTACTCGGTATGCTCCGCCTCAGTCAATTCGCCCTCATTGCATTTGGCGGCGAGTTCTTCGATCCGAAGTTGCAATGTTTCGTCCGCGCGGTAATCCACGACAGTGCGGACCTTGTCGAGTGACAGGACGATCTGCAGGAACGGATCGATACCGCGATCGAACGCATTGTTGTCGGATGTGCTACTCATGAATAGCGTTATAGCTTGGCACAGCACAATCCTGCTATCCCATAAATATGCCATTTGCGATGGAGTTCGGATTTTTTTAGGCATAGCTCGGTGTTCAAACATGCACAGTGATTGCCGGCTTGTTCGAAATCTCTAAACTTTGGTGACTGTTGTGATGGATTCGGGCTTGCTTCGGGAGAACTTGGAATGACTAGGGCGCGTTTTCGACTGGTGGATACAGACGTAACTCGTTGGTACGGTTGCCGTTCGAGTTTATCTCTATGGAGCGTACGATTGGTTGATCACTTCAAAAGTGCCGTGAATCCCGCCTGCTCGATATGTTTATCGCCCGTCAATGCCTCTGCGATTTTGTAACGCTCCATGACGTCAAAAGAGATGCAATCCGTCAGCGACCATTCTTTGTCCGGGCGTGCGAGGTAGTGGTCCAATCCAGCGCGGAATAGGGTCTCTTCAACAAAGACGACTTCGATTGCATTGTTGTCGGCGAAGACGAGCTTCATCGCTTGGGAGTCCCATGAATGTAATGGTCGTGTTGTTCGGCCAAATCGCTGGGCAACCCTGTAACCGTACCCGCGTGCTTGAGAAGAAAGTCACGCAACGACTGGCAGTCTTCTTTGGTGGGTTCCACGCTGATTTTCACTCGCGTACCTTCTCGAAGTGCCTCGGGCTGGTCCAGCACGATCTTTCCGTTTTTAATGGTCCCTTCCAGCAGCATGACGTCCACTCCTGTTCTACGAAACTTCGGCAAAGTAGCTAACAATATTCTACCACGTGAAAGCAATTCCGGCGATGAATTATAGGAACAAGACATACCCGCCAAGAGTTTTCCAATTCATTTGACCGAAGTGCATCAGATTTGACAAATCAAAAGGGTCAGCGACGGTCTTGAAAACTCTGGAAAGGTGGTCTACGCCCTGATTCGATCTTGCTGGCCGAGCGGATTCTCGGTGCAGGATCGAAGCACGACGAACTACGTCGTTCTGTTGTCAAGATACTTTTGGACTTCGCCTTGCTTGAGATGTCGAATATCCATTTATCACGGTGAAGACGCTACGCTACGACGATTGATTGGTTAGAATGAAAGGATGCCACATACTCGCAGAATCACTCAGAACCGTCCTCAGAACCGTAGAAGGGACAGGCAACTCCACGTTGAGTTCATCGAACCACGCCTGTTAATGGCCAGCGATTGGCAAAATGCGATCAATCCGCGAGACGTCAATTCGTCCGGCTTGGTTACGCCGCTCGATGTGCTGGTGATCATCACCAAGATTAATTCCGATCAAAGCGGTTTGTTGCCAACACGATCTTCTGGCAGCTCGGAACCTCTGTTCGACGTCAACGGTGACGGTTGGCTGACGCCGCTCGACGTGCTGCTGGTTGTGAACGCGCTCAATCGGTATAACACGGATCTGCAAGTCGTTGCAGGTCTGTCTCCGGAGTCCGATGCGAATGGCAACGGCGTCGTGCTAAATTCCGCAGTTCGCTATGCTGGTCATACGCTACCGGAAGTGAGCGTCAGCGTCACATCGTTGCAAGCCAGCTCTCAAGTCCTGGCGACAACTGTTTCCGATGGGGAGGGTCGCTTCCAATTACCATTGACCTTGCCGGATGAAGCCAATGAACTGCGGTTCTTGGTGGTCGATCCACTGGGAAGAACGGCGCATACGGTGACCAGAGTCAGCGTTGGGGATGTCGTCCTGGACTGGAACGCTGCAGTGCTTAATGTAATTCGCGAATGGACCACGGTTTCGAATGATCCCTTCCCAAATCGGATCGTGACGTCGCAGCCTCCGTTGGCGGCTCGAAATCTTGCGATGCTGCATGTCGCCATGTACGACGCGATCAATGCTCTTCAACCCACTCATCGGCCTTACTTGGCGAACCTTTCACAGCCTCCGGCAGGTGCCTCTCCGATCGCGGCCGCCGCTGCGGCTGCTCATCAAGTCGCCTCGCAACTGTACCGCGAAAGCGATGAACTGGCCGTTTGGCAGGCTACTTTGAATGAAGCCTTGAGTGCCGTACCGGACGGAACGGCCAAGTCTCTGGGCATCGCGTTCGGACAATCCGTCGGCAGCGCGGTGCTGGCGGCCAGAGCTGGTGATGGTGCGAGCAGTTCAGTCACCTACACACCCGGCAGCCAGCCCGGTGATTGGAATCGGACTTTTCCAGATTTCCTCCCACCGCTTTTGCCTAAATGGCCGCAAGTCAAACCATTTGCGATTGAGACTGGAAATCAATTCCGACCCACGGCTCCACCGGAGTTGAGCAGCCGTGCCTATGTCTCAGCAGTGGATGAAGTCATGAGGCTCGGACGATTTGGCAGCACTGAACGAACTGCCGAACAAACTCAGATTGCCTTATTCTGGGGAGACGGTGGTGGCACGTTCACACCTCCTGGCCACTGGAATCAAATCGCGGCCGACGTTTCCGTCAACCGAGGAAACTCATTAGCCGACAACGCGCGACTCTTTGCTTTACTGAATATCGCGCTCACCGACGCCGGCATTGCGTCGTGGGATGCAAAATACGCCTACGAATTCTGGCGACCGATCGACGCGATTCGAAAAGCCGATATTGACGGGAACGATTCCACATTGGCTGACGCGAGTTGGATACCGCTGATCAAGACACCTCCGTTTCCCACATACACATCCGGGCACAGCACATTCAGCGGTGCCGCCTCAACCGTTCTGAACGCATTCTTCGGTACCGACGTTGCTTTCACGAGCCGCGCCGACGGACACAATGGTCCATCCCAGCGACCGCTCGACCCAAGCGTTGTGACCTCTCGCACATTCGCTAATTTCGACCAAGCCGCCGAAGAAGCAGGCCTCAGTCGCATCTATGGAGGTATCCACTTCAATTTCGACAACACCGCTGGGCTCGAATCCGGCCGGTTACTCGGCCATTACGTTGTGGACCGGTTCCTCAAGTAAATTGAAAGCAATGCATCTTGGCATTTGCGCTCTGCCAATTTGGTTGCTTTCTGACTGCCAAGGGGCGGGTTGGCACGGCGACATCTGACGCATTGGAGTCGCTGTTCGGCAGGTACAAACGCTATACAGATCGAAGCCTCGATACGACACTCGATAGTTCGATCTTGCTGTTTTCAGTGGCTATGGAGTCGGAGTCAACCCCAAGTTTTCAGCACCGTAACGCCACATAATCATCCATTTTTCCCAACCTCAGTACGAAAAAGAAAAAGACCCGTACAAGGACAAAATGTGGCCAGAACAAAATCCTGTCTCAAGATCGATTTCTCAACACACCTTGTTTGGTTTTCATAAAGATTCGATTTTTTATATTTCGATCTTGACATTACCTAGGTGCAGCAAATAGTTTGGTATAGGGGTAGGACAGTTCCTGTTTTGATTGAGGAGCTTTTCCAGTGCAATTCGAAAACAATCCAAGTGGCAACTCGTTAAACCATACGCTTGAGCGTTTCTTTGCTGGGCTATCGGAGTACGCATTCCACTCGCAACTTGGCGTGGCTGACACCGAATTGGTGAATTATGTCAGTAGACTTTTGGTCCGATTCACGAAGACCGATGCCTTACACAGAATTCGCCAGCTAAATGGACAGCGGGCGACCGAGGTTGTCACCATGATGACAGAAGCCCAACATAGAATCGGTCTTGCTAAACGCGAGGTTCATCGACACATCGGTGATTTCACGCTCTTTTGGACGGGGCTTTATCCTGAGTCACTCAGGGGGCTTCAAGGACCAGATCGGTCGGACCAGTTCGTTAGTTACTGCCACCAAGGTAAGTTGGCTTACGAAATCGCTAGTGAAATCGAAGCGGACGAAGATTCCGAAGCACCGTCGGATCTACTGCACCGATTAAGTGAACAATTTGAGATGTGCGCGTACGGTCTAAGGGAAATTCGCCGTCAGTGGGAGTCAGGCTCTGGAACTGATGGCGCCATTTTGATGTAAGCCGTTTCCGCTATTTTGCACCTTTAGTTTTATTGTTTTCGTCGGTGGCAACTTTGCTGCGTGCTTCAGCCAACGCATTTAGGACCTTGTCACGGCGACTCTGCGGCAAGCTCTCCCATGCAAGTTTATAATATAGTTCAACTGCTGCCCAATGTTGCTTTTGTTTCGCGCTCGTGGCCAATGACAAATAGTAGGTAGTGTCCGAACTGATTTGATCCGGTCCTCTCGCTTCCTGGTGGGTCAATGCGGCCAAGTACTCATAGCCGGCATTCTGGGATGGAAATCCTTTTTTCGCGTTCGCGTATTTGGATGGCTTAGATTGGTAAGAAACCAAATCGGGAATCGTGGGTTTGCCTCCCGCTTGCGATCGAATCATCAAATCCAATTCATTCAGATCGATGATCGTTGCATGGACTGAAGCGCCTGACGATGATTTGGCAGCACCTGACGCGAGAGACCCAGGCCCTAACGATTGGCTGCCGACTGCATTTCTTCGAATTCCACCTAAATTGGTCGAACCAGAATCAGGAGCCATTACGCTGGTCTGGAGTGAGAAAGTGCTTGTCGACGGAAGTTGAACGATTTGGGACAACGCTGTGCCGTTGGTGAAAAATGGAAAAATCGCAATGGCCTGTAATGCCAGAACCATACGTCTCGATTTTTGAGTGACCAGCGTTGCCGACATGTTCAAGGCCTCAAAATTGGTGCGGTCAAATCTTCGGCAGCGCATACGCCAACAAAAGGCCTGCCAAAATGGAAGTGATCCACATTATGACTACCGTGCCGAAAAGTTGACGTGACTTAATTCTAGAAAACATATAATAGATTATGTAGAGTGGAGCAAATAGACAAAGAATCCCCTGCTTGCGGGACTCAAAAAAGGCCGTGAAAATAAACGAAATGTACGAAAAGACAGCTATTAGCAAAAAGCCGGATCCCGCAGCACCCGCGATAACAGGCAGCCAGTTCGCTTTTTGAATCCTTGCCATCCATTCCATGGTAGATACCTCACCTGTTTGAGACGCATCCATTTTTATCAAGGCGCCACTGACAAACATCAATAGTGCCGCCAGAGTTGCAAACATCATCCACCAAGGAGTTCCGGTGGCTTGCATCCGACTCTGCGTAGTTGCTTCACGTTTCATAGACTCGACAGCTTCATTCAAATTTTTGTTCCCGAGTTGCTTCTTTTGGTTGCTCTTGTGCCCTTCGACCTTCGTTCCTTCTGTAAAATTGAATCCGCAATGCGTACAGATCACTGCACCCGGTTTGGAGGGCTGATCGCAATTTGGACAAAACGTACCTGTCTTTTGGACCAGTCCAGCCGTGTCTAACAGATCCGCCATCGTGCTCGCAGTTGGTTGGGGATTGCCAGAAGCAGTTTTGCCTGGCTTTGGTGTCCCTGCAGGCTTAGCGGTCGCTGCGGGGGCGGACGAGGCTGCTGGGATCTTGACCATCTGCTGGCACTTGGGGCATTTGCCCGACTTTCCAGCCATAGTGTCGGAAACGTTAAGGCTTTGTCCACATTGGCAGGTGACATGAATCGGCATGCTTACGACTTTCGTTGGAAATTCTCGAAGGTAATTTACGTTAATATTCTGGTCCGAGACCCCCGCGAGAACAACGTCATTCCTGGATTTTTCTCATGGAGACGGCAAACAGGAATTTTTCGCTATCGCATGTGGCACGATAGTTGCTCTCTGGGCGGTCTTCATGCGTGCAATGCCGTTTTGGCGTTTTGCACCTAGCGAACCACAAACTCAGTCACCACTTTTTCAAGCATGGAGTTACGTTCAATGGCTGCCGCAACCAAAGAAAAAACCAAGATTAAGCTCGTACCACTTGGCGATCGCATCGTTGTTCAACGAGAAGTATCGCAGGAGAAAACCAGCGGCGGGATTTTCTTGCCTGATTCAGCTAAGGATCGCCCAACGCGTGGAAAAATCATCAGCATCGGCGATGGTCGAGTTTTGGATAACGGCAGCCGATCCACCCTACAGGTCAAAGTCGGCGATCTCGTTCTGTTCACTAGCTACGCGGGTGAAAACATCGAAATCGACGGCGAAGAGTACTTGATGATGAGCGAAAACGAAGTCCTTGCGATCATCGGCTAATTCGAGCCGCATTTTCCCCCAAATTTGAAACCACCTTACTCAACATAGATTTACGGAGATTTTCAATGGCAAAGATTATTGCTTTCGATCAAGAAGCACGCGAAGCGATTCGCCGTGGCGTCAGCAAACTGGCTCGTGCGGTTAAAGTCACTCTCGGACCTCGCGGACGCAACGTTATTCTTCAAAAGAGCTTTGGCAGCCCAACCGTTACAAAGGACGGCGTGACTGTTGCCAAGGAAATCGACTTGGAGGATGTTTACGAAAACATGGGCGCTCGAATGGTTCGTGAAGTTGCCTCCAAGACCAGCGATGTCGCTGGTGACGGAACCACAACCGCAACGGTCATGGCAGAAGCCATTTTCAACGAAGGCCTGAAAGCTGTAGTTGCTGGCGTTAACCCGATCCAAATGAAAAGCGGTATCGAAGCCGCCGTAAAAGACATCACCGAAAAACTTCGTAAGATGTCGATCAAGATCAAGGACAAGTCCGAGATGGCAAACGTCGCTAGCATCGCAGCAAACAACGACCGAGCCATCGGCAATTTGTTGGCTGACGCTATGGAACGCGTTGGCAAGGACGGAGTTGTAACTGTGGACGAAGGCAAGAGCCTTCATGACGAACTTGAGTTCGTTGAAGGTATGCAATTCGATCGCGGATATCTGTCCCCTTATTTCGTAACCGATCCAGGGACCATGGAAGCGATTCTCGAAGATCCATACATTTTGGTCTACGAAAAGAAGGTCACCAACATCAAGGATTTGGTTCCGCTACTTGAGCAAGTTGTTCAGCAGGGCAAGCCGCTTTTGATCGTCGCTGAAGACGTTGAAGGCGAGGCGTTGGCAACATTGGTTATCAATCGTTTGCGAGGAACGCTACAGGTCTCAGCAGTCAAGGCACCAGGTTACGGGGATCGCCGCAAAGCCATGATGGAAGATATCGGAATTCTCACCAATGCTACTCCTGTTTTCGAAGCTCTTGGCAAAAAGCTTGAAACCTTGACATTGGCGGACCTCGGTCGTGCCAAGAAGGTGATCATCGACAAGGACAACACGACGATCATCGAAGGTGGCGGAAAGGCCAGCGACATCAAGGCCAGAATCGATCAAATCCGTCGCGAAATCGAGAATACGACCAGCGACTACGATCGAGAAAAGTTGGAAGAACGATTGGCAAAACTCGCAGGTGGCGTTGCAAAGGTAAACGTTGGTGCTGCAACCGAAAGCGAAATGAAAGAAAAGAAAGCCAGAGTTGAAGATGCATTGCATGCGACTCGGGCTGCGATTGAAGAAGGAATTCTGCCTGGCGGCGGCGTTGCACTTCTTCGTGCAGCTACCCAAGTTTCGCCTGCAGAAACGCTGACCACTGACGAAGTTACGGGCTACAATATTGTTCTGAGAGCTTGCCGATCACCACTTACGATGATTGCAGCCAATGCCGGCCAAGACGGTGGTATCGTTTGCTCGAAAGTTGCTGAGTCCAAAGGCAATAATGGTTACAATGCACTGACAAACGTCTACGAAGACTTGGTCAAGGCAGGCGTGATCGATCCGACTAAAGTCACTCGAACAGCATTAAATAATGCGGCTTCAGTAGCAACATTGCTGCTGACGAGCGATGCTTTGATTGCAGAAAAGCCAAAGAATGATCATGGTAAAAAGTCATCGGGTGGCCATGGCGGCGACCATGACATGTACTAAGACATCCTAGACCAGTGATGCACCTGTGAAAAAAACCTCGGTTTCGTACCGAGGTTTTTTTTTATCCTCTCATCGCTAGCTAGCAGCAGGTCACCTCCACCAGCAGCGGAGCTGGGGGCGGTCGGAGCGAGCGAAGCAAAGCTCCGGGAGGGGGGCTTCGCGTTGCAAGTATATCAATTGACTATTGCGGCGCTCTGCCCCTCCTGAATGTCGCTTAGGCGAGCGGCAGGGTGAAAGATGCCTGATGAACGGGCACGCGACAGGCTATTGAAAAAGGTAAAATGAGAATTGGAAAATGCAAAATGTAAGGGATGGATGTGGTGTTGACGTGTACTTACCTTAACTAACGCTACACTCTGGAGTAATGGTTTTGGATCGAAGAGGTGAAGATCTGGAAGAGCGAATGTTGGATTTCGCTCCTTGTGTTGGGAAGGTTGTTGACGCGATTCCGGAAACGCGGTTGGGGCGACATATCGCCGGTCAATTGGTTCGCAGCGGAACTTCGCCGGCTCCCAACTACGTGGAGGCTTGTGCGGCGGAAAGCAAGCGTGATTTCATTCATAAGTTGGGAATCGCATTAAAGGAACTTCGTGAATCTCGGTCTTGGATCAAGTTGATTCTTAAAGCTGAACTCCTGCCGGCGGATCGAATGACTCCATTGCTCGATGAAGTTCAACAACTCTGCAACATCGTCGGAAAATCAATTGTCACAGCCAAAGCCAATCAACAAATACCCAATCAAATGTAGTCTTACCTTCCACCGCCAAATTTTGCATTTTCCAATTCTCATTTTAACTTTTTCAATTCCTCGTCATAGATAAGCCTTGCCTCACCATGACAAAGACTTACGAAGTTCGGCCGGGCCAATCCGTTGAATTGCTCAAGGAACTGCATATCTTGACTCGCGAGGGCAAAATGAACCAGGATAGCCGTCGCAAGCTTAAGCAGGTCAATCACTTATTCCAGTTCATTGAGCCGTTGATTCAAGAGTCGCTGTCCAATCATGCGGATGTGACGCTGGTTGATCACGGTGCGGGCAAGTCCTACCTTGGTTTCATCCTCTACGATTTATTCTTCAAAGAATCTGCTAAGCAGGGAAGAATTTTGGGAATTGAAGCCCGAGAAGAATTGGTAATTCGATCGCGTGAATTGGCTAAGCGTCTTGGGTTTGTTGGGATGACGTTCCTAAATCAGTCGGTCATCGAATCGATCAAGTCTGAATTAGTGCCTGACCGAGTTGATATCGTTACTGCATTGCATGCTTGTGATACGGCAACCGACGATGCGATTCGTTTCGCATTGCAAAAGCGAACAAAACACATTGTGCTTGTACCATGTTGTCAAGCGGAAGTGGCAAGCGTGCTGCGCAAGAACAAAAACAGGGCTCTAAGCAAATCGGCGATTTCGGAGCTTTGGCGACATCCATTGCATACACGTGAATTCGGTAGCCAGATCACCAACGTGCTTCGATGTCTGCAGCTCGAATCGCATGGTTATCAAGTCAGCGTCACGGAGCTAGTCGGCTGGGAGCATTCGCTTAAGAACGAGCTGATTATCGCGACATACAAGGACATCACTCGCGATCACCCTTCGCAACGGCTTGCCGACCTGCTCGAAAGTGTTGGGCTGCAAGAAATGTCCGAAAGGTTTTTTAGCAATACGCACAATCGTCTTAGTATGCGTACCGGTATTCCACTCGCAGGAGATCTGAATACCAACGATCACCGGTGATTGGTTTTCCATAGCTGGCTGCAATGCTGCGACGGCCAGCGGTATACCTCAAACCACTCTTGATATTGACAATCGTGTCGCCTGCGGCGTTAAGAACGTTTCCAGTGTTTGCGTCAAAGGCTTGACCGCTTGTAATGGACCAGCCAACGGTCTCAAAAGTTCCCGTTAGCCGTCGGCGTTGGCAACCTGTATCGAGATTCAATAGGTCATAGCCTCCACCAATCCCGTAGCGCAAGATCGTCCCAGCAAAATTTCGTCCGTCTTGAGTTTTCGAATCCGATAGTGGTATCCAGACTCGGAACTCGCTCTGAAGAATCAAACGATCGTTTCTGCGACTAAGATACAATAGGCCCGGTTCCAAGCTTGCATGACCGTTGCCAAGCCCACGACGGGCATCCCCTGTCGGAGCATAAACTCGAAATTGCCCGGTCAAATATTGATGATTGTAGGAAAGGAGAGAAGCTTTGATACCAGCGTTGATATCGCTTAATCCGCCAGTGTTAGCTGTCGCATCAGGATTGATAAGTCGGAAGGGAGTTTCCGCAAACATTGAGAAATTTCCGGACACAACCCGTTCAAAATAGGGAACGAATTCTTGGAAATCGACGTTACGGTTTGCAATCGCGCCATTTCCAGGATTTCCAACGGTAGCTGGAGAACCTGGTCCAGGTGCGTTACCACCGAAGCAACCGCACTGACCATAAAAAAACTCGGCTCGATCCGGTAGCGAGTTGTTATAGCCTGTGTCTACGCGGAACCGAAACATGTTGCTAATAACTGCATTGTCGATATAGGTTCCAGGAGCCATTGCGGCAAAGGAGTCCCCTCCTCTGCTACCGGAAATCAAATTCAGATCGCCAAACCCACCTCCGCGAATACTTCCACTTGAAGTTGGCTCACTTACAGGTGACGGACCACTAGTACTTGGAAAGGAGGGCTCTGCTGCTGGGCTACCACTACTCTCGGGTTGAAACGGCGTCGGAAAATTGGAGAATTCGCGAGGAATATCCGGTCGCTCAATTACTCCCAATGGACTCGGAGCATCGCAAGTTGCCGTCGCGGTCCTACCAGCATCCACTGACTTTGCGGAAACAGCTAAAAAACCAAATAAAACGAAGTTTTGAAGTCGTTTTGAGGTCAATAATTTGTACATTGCGAAGAATCCATTCTATGCCAATGAGAGGTGGTATTTTGGTTCCGATGTGATACCTCACCCTTAGTTGTATCGTCATTAAACGTCTGCGACAAAAAACGTTTTGACTGCTAGCACAAATTTGTTGCAATCGTCAAAGTTTATCACAGCCTGCCCTAACGTTGTCTGAGCAATAGCTCTATCGGGCTCCCCGTTTCCAGCACTACACCTATCGCAGAATTGGGCGGTAATCCATCTGGCCATCTCTCGCGAGAGTCACTCGAAGCAGATACGTTGTCTCCCAAAACGACTATTCGTTCTCCAGAAGACCAGGTCTGTGCATCCGAATCACTGTTCCCACGATAGTAAATGTCGCGGAACACCAAAAGTTGATCGATCTCGAAACTACCTGAAATCGAATTAACCTCGATTGGTGCATTCTCATGACTCTCACTCAAAGGCATATTAGCAGGTATTAAAGGCAGCTTCGCTCTTAGCCATTCTTCGTCTTGACTCCCGATCAATAAATGCCCATCAACCATTGCCATTACGATCCAAACCGATTTATCTTGCCTTTGAAACAGATCAATACGAGCAACTTGGCCACCGGATTCTATCGTAAGAGAGCGGCCAATCAATTCCAACGAAACGACTGGTCGACTCAGCCATGAATGGAATATGCATTTAATTTTCCACGGACTCTCTAGTCGTGATAACTGCAACGCGATTCCAAAGTCTGAGACTGAAACTATTTCGTGTGAATCATGGGCGTTGACCGCAAGCTGATTGTTAATGTCCTCGTGCAAATCATTTTCAAACCTTAGCTTCATTGCTCCATGTGCCGTCGTTTCGCTGGTTTGCGAATTCAGAACACCTTGAAAATCTTCGCCGTCAATTTTCCACCGACCGCTCGGTTGGTGGGACTCGTGCTGCTTGGTTGAAATCGCTCTTTCCCAAGCATGCAATAGAATAGACTGCCGCAATGATTGCTCAAGCGTCTTGCACCAGCGCTCTTGATTGACAAACAGGTCACCGCCCTTGACGGTAATCTGTTCGAAAGCAAATCCAACGATCCGTTTGACCTCTCGTTTTGCTTCCCGAGACTCTTGAAAAACCACAACGTCCCCGCGCTGAAGCCCTGACTCGTGGGCCAATCCATTGGCGATCTCGTGAGCTCGATTGGCTCGTATCGTCCGAAGTGCTGCAAATCGGACTTGGTCGCCCGGTCGTATTCTATTTTGAATGCTTTCGACATCATCAAAGTCCACCCCGGACTCAAAGTCTATCTTCCGGCAGAATTGGCACCGAAAAGGCCGGTTGCTTTTACAAGTATCGAGAGCGAACTCTTGTGACTCCTTACAAAGCGAGCAACTCCAAAGATATCTGGGGCCACGGAAAACGGGTTCCATCGAGCTACCCGTTATCAAGCCGGATCGTGGTAGTCTGCCACGACGAAGCAATAGAAAGGCCGCGAGAATAATAGCTAGGCAAAGAAAAATAAACAAGCCAGTCGAAGTGTAGATAAACCAACGTCGAGGATAGCTACGTGTCCATTGCCTCATGGCTTACCAATTCTGTAAATCCCTCCCTCAGAGCGAATCAGTAAATCATCATTGATGACGGAATAGGATGCAAAGATTCGTCCAGGCAGCTTGTTCCGGGAGACTTCCTCTAATGATTCCGTCATCTTCATTACCAATGCCTCACCCGATTCGCTTTGGAAATAGACAATATCACCTGATACCAACGGCGAAGCTGAGTAATTGCCTCCAAGTCGTTTGCGGAATGTTTCTTTTCCAGTTTGAATGTCGACACCCGATGCAATCCCATCGTCGCTGGCCATCACGATCTGATTGTTTATACACAGAATAGAAGGCGTTTTTGGGACACTAGTATTGTACGTCCACTTGACGTGTGAGCCCGTCACGTCACCCATTCCATTAGGATCGATAGCCAAGAGTTTCGGAGTATTGAATCCCGTGCAAATAAAGAGCGTTCCTTGACAGTAAATAGGACGTGGTACCACTGAATAACCTTCGTACCGGACAAACCATAGGATTCTACCATCGGAAGGTGACAGTGACTGTACGATATTCGAGCCAGGAGAAATGATCTGTGAAATACCGTTACATTGAATCAACTGCGGAGTGCAGAACGAAAACGTCTTGTCTGCTTTTACATCTCGAATAGTTTTCCAAACCTCTTTGCCCGAACGAAGATCCAAGGCAATGGTGCATGGAGCATCTCCACCATCACAAGTGAGAACCAACTTTCCGTCGGCGATGATAGGCGAGCCTCCATTGCCGTGCGTCGGCGGATAAGCATTCTCTCGATTCTCCCAGATCTTGTTTCCTTCAAGATCCAAGCATGCTGTCCCCTGATGGCCAAAATGAACGTAAATTCGTCCGCCATCGATTACGGGAGTTGGGCTGGCATGAGAATTCTTGTTGTGGATTTTCGGCGCATCTTTTGGCTGTTCGAAAACGGACTTTAAAAAGATCACTGTGCCATCCTTCGCATTGAGGCAAGTTAGTTGTAGGTTTTGCCGTCCTTGTAAACCGCCCTCCCCTGGCGAGTCTGTCTCAGCGTTGATAGACGAGGTAAAATAAATTCGATCCCCAAGAGTAACCGGTGACGACCAGCCTAGCCCATTCGTCTTAGCAAACCACCTCACATTCTGCGTCTCGCTCCAACTCACAGGCAGATCCGCCGACTGGCTACTTCCGTTTTGTAATGGCCCTCGGAATTCCGTCCAGTCACCCGCGTGGCCGAAGCCGTGAAAAACACACAGTCCAACAACGTAAAACAATGTTTTGCAAATAAGCATCCGCAGACAACAATTTGGAAACGCGGAGGATCTAATCAAACAATGCATAGTATTCTCTTTCCTAAATCAAACAAACTAGGCCGCTACCAAATCGTCGGCTCGTTCCGTTACTTTTTCGAGGATATCTAGCAGAACTCGATCGCATTCAATCCCTTCAGCTTGGGCTTCAAAGTTAAGCAGCACACGATGGCGCAAAGCTGGCAGAAACACGCGACGAATATCTTCAAAACTGACGTTGTACCGACCGTCCAATAATGCCCTGACCTTCGAAGCCAACGCAATTGTCTGAGCACCGCGTGGGCTTGCGCCCCATCGAATGTATTGATTTGTGACATCAGGGGCTAAACCACCGCCCGGATGTGTCGCCAAGACGAGTCTGGCAATGTAGTCCTGCACATGTTTCGCCAATACAACTTGTCGAACTAGCTGTTGCCAATGCTTGATCTCCTCGCCATCCATAACTTTATCGGGTGTGATTATAGTTCCACGCGTGGTTCTGTCGATGATCGTATTTAGCTCCTCTCTAGTTGAGTAGCCAACGACTAGCTTGAACAAGAAGCGATCCAGCTGAGCTTCTGGAAGCGGGTATGTTCCTTCTTGTTCGATCGGGTTTTGGGTTGCAAGGACAAAAAACGGTTTCTTCAATTCGTAACGGTTACCAGAGACCGTGACCGTTCCCTCCTGCATTGTTTCCAAGAGAGCCGATTGGGTCTTGGGTGTTGCTCGGTTGATTTCGTCTGCAAGACAGATTTGGGTAAAGATCGGCCCTTTCTGGAATTGAAACTCCCGTCTTCCATCGTTCTCGACAATCATGTTTGTCCCAAGAATGTCAGATGGCATCAAGTCAGGCGTGAACTGCACGCGATTGAAATCGAGCGAGAGCGTTTCAGAAAGCGTTTTGATCAGCATCGTCTTGCCGAGCCCCGGAACTCCCTCGAGCAAGCAATGGCCTCCGACAAACACAGCTGTAAGTACGCCATTCACGATTTCATCATGGCCGACGATCACTCGACCGATTTGCTCGCGAACGGAAGCGTATCGGTTGCGGAAAGTTTCGGCCTGCTGTTGCATCGATTCTGCGACGTTACTCATGTTGATTTTTATTAAGGAGTATGGAGTATTTGAGATTTAAAATTTAAAATTTAAGATTTAAGATTTAAGATTTGAAATTTAGGATTTAGGAATTAGGAATTGAAATTTGAAATTTATGGAGTAAGAAGTAAGTTTAATTGTTCTTTTTGGCTTTGCGCTTCGCTTCAAGCAGCCTAGACGTGTAGCTCTGCTCTTCTTCCACGCCCATGCTCGGTTTAGTCGATGCCAGATCAGAACGCTTCGACTTCGAATCGCCAGATCCAAACGCATCTTCTGCAGTAGTTGCGGAGGACGCAATAGGTTGGTCTGGTTCGAACTGCGTGCTTGCTCGTTGCTTCTGCAAATCATCACCCACAATTGTCTTGCTACTTCTGAGTCGGTCTAATCGTTTCTTTTGTTCGGCGCCTAATGCGATCGATTCTTCACGGCGACGTCGAAGCTTTGCCGCCAGCATTCTAAGGGGCAAACCTAGATCCAAAGCCACACGACGTACGAAAACATCGGCAAAAAACAACGTAGCGCCAAAAAGTACTGCCAAGGGCCAAATGTCCTTGAGGCTTTTGGCTGGCGGTAGCCCTTTTCGGTAAGTGTCAACGCCTAGCACTTCCTTCATCGAGTCTTTTTCTAAGGAGGCCGACAAGGTTCCTGATGATCCTCCAACCGGAATGCGAGCTGCAAGAGTTTCCAGCAATTGCATGTTCGCTTGACGAACTCGATACTCATCCGAGAACGGCATTGTCACTCCGGTTGTAATCGGTGGCTTGCCACCCCCAGGAACAATACTGAGCATATAACTTCCGGCTTGTTCAGGTGTCAGTTCGCCGACGTACCGCCCCGAAGCTTGCTGCCTCATCGAAACGCTGATCGGTTTCAAGTCGGGGCCCACAGCGATGGCATTCATGTCCAAGAAGTTCACGAACTTGTCATCGGCATTCAACGCTGTGACGACAATTTGAATTCGACCGTCTTTCACATTGGTTGCGATATTGTATTTTGAGTCGTCATTGGATGGGCGCATAGTCCAACGCACCATCTGAGAAAAGAACTGATCGTA
Organism: Pirellula sp.; assembly: GCA_043744075.1. GTDB lineage: Bacteria > Planctomycetota > Planctomycetia > Pirellulales > Pirellulaceae > JBKCUI01. The sequence continues at coordinate 16,565 of JAYTVL010000500.1, forward strand.
GAAGGGTGAGTTCACCCATTCGGCAGCCCATCGATGGCCAGCGTCCGTTGTAAAAACTGCGGTGCGTCCAAGCCCATAGGTCCATGTGGCTAAAAGGGACGCAGTATCAGGCTCGGCAGGCTTTGTTGACCGCAACGGCACTTCGACTAAAGGGCTCTCTTTGCGCTCGGTGAGAACGAAACCTCGAATCGTTGGGAGTTCCCCACTGATACCCGATAAAATTTCGTGCGGTTGGGTGATGACAGCTTGAACGCCACCCTCGGGCTCATAAACCAATGGCCTTGCAACGCGCCGAGCCTCGCGCATGAAAATCTTCGGGAGCGCAGATGCATTTTGTACCACATAGTAGTTCCCGCCAGTCTTATTTGCGATTCGCTTCAGCTCATTGCTCCCAGCTGGCCCGTGCGAGCCTACTGCGACCGTCGAAATTTTTATTTTAAGACTAGTATATTGGGCGAGGATTCCTGCGGATGCCGGAACGGGATCTCCGTCACTAATCACAATCATATGCTTTAGCGATGCAGGAATCGACTTCAGCCCTTTGTGGGCCATCGTTAGGGCGGAGTCGAAGTTGGGCATGTCCCCAGGTGTCATTGCATTCATTCGCGATTTCATCATGGATTTGTTCGGTCCAACCGGAAGCAAACCAACTGAACCACCCCAAAGCCATTTGTCACCCGCCATGTCATACTGTACAACACCGCAATAATCGCTCGGTCCTAGTGCTTCTAAAGCTGCTTTGCTAATCATCTTTTGCCAATGATTACCCTCGGGGATTTCGCAAGCGTGCATTACCATAGCCAATGCGCCTACCGCTTCCACTTTGCTATTCTTGATCGCGAAGTTAACAGGCATGGCTTTCTCGAGCTTAGTATTCGTCCAACCGCCAGCACCGAAAGCTTCAGGACCGCCTAACATCAAGATTCCCATTCCAAATTGCTGAGCGCTTTGCACGAGCATATCGATTTGGTCATCGGTAAAAGAAACGATTTGAGTTGTGTCATCGCCACTTGTTCGAGGTGCACCGGCTAATATCACTGAGTCATATGATTGGAGCTCCACTAGACTCGAAAACAAGTTACGCGTATCTCGAACATCGACGTCGATATCATTGCGTCTCAATGCATCGACAAACGATTGATAATTGCCTGGGTTGGATCCATCCTCAATCAACATAACTTTGCCTTTGCCCCGCGCGTAGGAAAACGCTGTCGCACGATTGTTTTGGCTAATCGTGTCGTTGGCGGGGTCGTCTGTTGTAAACTCCGCTTCGTATGTGTAACCAGCAGTCTCCTCGACTTTGTGCGGGATCGGTATGACGTTTATGTCGCGATCGAGCGTATACGGCCCATCTGCCAACACTTCCGATTGGTTGCCAATGCGACGAATAACCCGCAGACGTCCGTCAACGTCTTTTGCGGCACCCGCTTCGCTGTAGCGAATGATCACAACGCGAGCGTCAACGGTCTGGCCTTGGCGGACAAATCCAGGTACATCAATCTTTTCGACAAGAACTTCTGTCTGTGAATCGAGTCGGACAGGAACGACGTCAATACCAATGCCTGTGTCGCTGAGACGTTGGGCGGTCGTCTCCGCAGAGCCAAGTGTCTGGTTGCCGTCCGTTAGGATAACAATGCGTTTAGCCGAGTCCTCAAGAAAACTGGCTTGTGCAAGCTTGAGAGCGCTATCCAAATTGGTAGCGTCCGACTTGCCAAAAAAAGATTCTGGCCGATTGATATTGGGCAGGTCTTCGTCAAACGGAGGAATTTCAATCGATGCCTCACGTCCAAAAACAATCAGTCCTGCTCTGTCCTGTCGTTCCGAGTGACGATGTGCTTTGACGCTTTGAATCGCGTACTCGAACATGAGTTGGCGTTTGGCAACAGGAATAGAATCGCTTTGATCCAAAAGATAGATAACGGTCAGCTTCTCACTGGACCAAATCCATTGAATCCCCGCAATTGCAAAGATAACCAGCAACATTACGGCTGTTCTTATTGAAATTGCGATCCATCTCCGCCAAGGCCCCAGACCAGCTAATGATTTTAGGCCTAGCCACCAAACGAGTGGGATTAGCAACAGAAGCAGAAGAAACCATGGGTCCTGAAATCCAATTTCGATTTTGCCCATGTCAGTTCTACCTTAATCGAGTTTGTGGTTGGGCGTTTAGACGCAGCTTGTCGCAAAATGCTAACGCTAAATCGGATCTCATTATGGTCGACACACAAGCCGGTTGGCCAGACGGCACGCCTAGATTTTTGGCCAATCTTGCGATTAATGTTTAACCCGCGCAGCGGCTGTACGCCTTGGACAAATGCCTAACTTCACTACTCAATCGGGAATAGTTAGACCGTCGACCTCGGGAAGTCTGCGATCTGTGCTAATCGCTCCGATCGGTTAAACAAGCTTCAAAATTGCGACTTGTCGAACCCGCGCAGCAGCTGGTGACATCAGAACGCCTTTGCGGTCCAGCGTCTTCGGCCACCTACGAACGTGCTCATTACCAGTCCAAATAGTTCTTTTCCGTTCAACGGAGTATTGTAGGACTTGCTCTGCAATGCGGTAGCATCGACCCTCCAAGGCCGATCGGGATCGACAATCATGAAGTCAGCAGCTCTGCCAATTTCAAGGCTACCACCAATCTTCCCTAGAAGTTTTGCTGGATTCAGACTCATTCTCTCAAGGGCTTCGCACCATGTGAGAATACCTGGTCGGATCAAATAAGTGACGACCTGAGCCAACGCCGTTTCCAAAGCGATCATCCCAAAAGGTGCGGCGTCTATCTCCAACATTTTCTTTTCCAACGAGCATGGTCTATGGCCACTGCTAATGATATCGATCGTTCCATCGCGCAACCCTTCGATGCAAGCATCTATATGATCCCGTGATCGAAGCGGAGGATTTACCTTGCAATTGGCATCAAAGGAACGCATCATGGTGTCGCACATATGAACGTTTGCGATATAGATTCCGGCCGTAAATTGGATTCCGCGGGCTTTCGCTCGTCGACATAATTCAACGCTGCCAGACGTGCTGATACTCGTTAAATGCAATCGTCCGCCTGTGGCCTCTATAAGGCGCAAATCACGGGAAGTAGCCAAGTCTTCTGCTTCGGCGGGAATCGGAGAAAGACCGAGCCGAAGCTGTTCCAGACCCTCGTGCATGACTCCGCCTCGCGACAAAGAAGCGATTTCTGGATGATCAAAGACGACACGATCAAACATCCCACAGTACTCTAACGCCCGCCTAAGCAGTGCCGTGTTTTCGATCGGACGCGGTCCATCACTAAGTGCAACAGCTCCCGCTTCAACTAGTGAACCGATCTCTGCCAGAGTTTCTCCGCACTGCCCCTTGCTCACACATCCTAGCGCGTATACCTTGCAATTGTCGGCCCTTGCACCCTTTTGCCGTATGAACTCAACGCTGGCAGCAGTATCGATGGGTGGTTCAGAGTTTGACGATAAAGCAATTGCGGTATAACCACCCGCAAGCGCCGCGGTTGTCCCAGTAACAATCGTCTCATCTTCTTCTCTACCTGGTTCGCCAAATTCAGTTGCCAAATCGACTAACCCCGGCGCAACAATACAACCCGTTGCATCAATCCGCTGTATTTGCTCCGGCAGGTCGCCATCGAGAGTGTCGAATCCAGCAAAACGACCGTTCATGACCAACAATCGCCCAATTCGATCCAAACCGCAGCTCGAATCGACGAGACGCCCATTTTCGATAAGCCAAGAAGAGTCTACATGCATGGATTCAGGTGTTAGTAAGTGAGCGTTGATAGGACTAAATAGCGAACGGTCGCAATCGAGATAGCACTTGTTCATGAACCAATCCGTTGCTGCCTAAACAATGACCGGCCCGTATGTCGAAGTCTCCTTTCCAAGAAGAAAACTTTCCACCAGCCTCTTCGATAACTGGCGCGACTGCCGCAACATCCCAGGGGTTCACAATCGGGTCTACCATCGCTTCGGCTCGTCCAGTTGCTACAAGTAGATAACCGTATCCATCACCCCAAGTCCTCGAAACGTACGCTTCCGCTTCTAACTCGCGGTACGCAGACTCAGCCTTGCGACGAGAAAAGTTGTCAACCTGGGAAGTGACCATCAGACCATCCGCGAGGCGGCTTTGTTTCGAAACATATGCTCTTTTCAACGGAATTTCAGTTTGTAGCATCGAAGAACTCTGGCCATACCAAGCGCCCAAACCTTTTGAGGCGATTATGAGTTCACCAAGAGCTGGAATCGAGATTACACCGATCACTGGTTCGCCCGCGACAGTCATGCCGACCAGAGTCGAATAGAGCGGTACACCCGAAATGAAACTCTTGGTCCCGTCGATCGGATCGATTATCCATTCGAACTCCGACTGTCCTGCGACGCTTCCAAACTCCTCACCCAGGATCGCGTCTGACGGAAACGCTTTTGTCACCATCTCACGAACGACTTGCTCTGCTTGCTTGTCGGCTCGAGTTACTGGCGATCGGTCGCTCTTGCGTTCGACTTGAAACTCGCTCGTTCGAAAAAATTTCAACGTCTCACGACTAGCTGCCGAAGCTAAGGATAAGGCAAATGCGACTCTTCCATCCAACGCATCTACAAGCGTTGGAGAAAGTTGGAAATCTGGAAATGTCATTGCTGGGAGATCGAGCCGAAGGCGATAGTGCCAAAAACAACTGTCGTAGCTGGACTCGTGCGAGTTTAGTATTGGCCGCGTTTGCTCCAAAGTCTTGCGACTCCGGCTACGAAAACAGGACACGAATTGGCCTAACGATACTAACGCGGGTAGAACAATGTAACCTTTATCTCGACGTCGTCGTCGACTTTACCCTTGCCGTAGTTCATCCCCCACTTCGTGCGATCGATCTTGAATTCTGCGACTACCGTAAGGGAGTTCTCCGACAATTCATTGTTGGTCGGGATCACGACCTCCACTGTTTTGTCCAGCATCGTCATTTTTCCAGTAATCGTGGCTTTTCTCTCCGCGACTTCGATTTTCGTGGACTCGAATTTGATCGTTGGATACTTCTTTACGTCGAAGAAATCGGGGTTCTTAAGGTGACCAGTCAACATTTCATTGTCTGCCCAAAGGCTTTCGGTCTTGATCTCAATCATGATCGTACTCTTGCCGGGCGACTCCAAATCGACCTTCAATTCCGACTTGAAATCCTTGAAACCGCCGGAGTGTTTGCCGTCCGGCTTCTTACCAACGAAATCGATCTTGGACTTTTCTTTGTCAGCTTTGAGAGCTTGGCCAAAAGTGGGAACCGCCAAAGCGGTAATGAGAGAAAGCGATAAAAACACTCTTCGAAACATCGTGGAATCCTTTTGGGAAATCGGTGATCACAAATACAAACTGCTAACCGAGCACACTTTGGCTCGGGAACCGACTTAGGAGTATAGCAAATGTTTTGATTTTCGGACTCTAGCAAACGGATGGAACCGCAGATTCAGAAAACCCACGAATTGGTACGAAATGCCGCCGAGTTTAGTGCCAAAAACCTTACCCAGCCCCTTTTTTTAAGTCGCTTTGCTCGATAGACCCAAAATTGCGGCGATTCTAACTTCATGTTCCGTCCAAACGCGCCACCCGCCATCGCCAAGAATACGCCAGAGACTGACGTTGCAATACTAAGAAAGTTGCTGCCCGTCGAGGGTTCTATCGGCATCTACAATTACCGTTTCATGAACGGTATTTCGGGAACCATGCCGGCGAAAATGGATCGATCATCTTGTTTCACGACCACATGATCACCTGCACGCAATGAATAGTTTTGACCCTCCATAACGTTTTTCCCTGAATCATCGAAATCGACGTCTAGCCGGACCGGTGGCAAATTTTTGCCATTTGGCCGCAAAATGGTTGTCTTGATCCGTCCAATTTTCGATTGTAACTTGGCATCGCGAACCAAATCAGCGATAAAAAGGGACTGGCCGGGCACCAATGGAATTTTTTCAAAGTGTCGCTTGCCATTGTTAACCTCGAGCACGATCGCGGGATTACCGTCTTCTGTAACCAACGGTTTGTTTGCACCATAATCGCCAAAAGTGTAGCCTGCTTGTTTAAGTTCCCTGGTATCCAAATTGTCCATTGGCCCTTTAGTCTTACCTAATAGTGTCGAGCACCCGCTACTCAATACCGAAGCTAGGAACAAGCAAAGGAATGTAGGCAGAGTTGCTCGCTGGTTTTCCCAAAAACGACTCTTTTGGATCAAAGCTGTGCTAGCGTTTTTTGAAAATATGCTCATCATCAACAATCCAAATGTCAAAACCAAAGGGGAAATCCGGTAGTCGAAGTCCTATCTGTCGTTTCGGCAGGCAAATTAGTTTTCCTTGAGCGAAAAGTCTATTTTATCGGAATATTCCTCCTAAACTACCAGGACACTGCCCTGCACTTTAACAATCCTGCTTCAAAATACATTGATGACTTTCACACTTACTAAGCTGACTTCAATCAAAAGCGTTCCCGAATTTCGGATCTACGCAGAGAGTCTCGGAATCGATTTGCCGATCGATGATCCGATCATTCACGGGGAACAGTCTCCGATTCTTTCCCCAATTCAATGGGGAACAAGACGCATAGGCAATCGAATTGCGATCCATCCGATGGAGGGCTGGGATGGAACCAATACCGGCGGGACAAGTGAAGCCACGGTTCGACGCTGGGGGCGGTTCGGAGAAAGCGGTGCGAAATTGATTTGGGGCGGGGAAGCCATGGCGGTCCGACCTGATGGACGCGCTAACCCGAACCAATTGCTGCTTCTCAAAGAAAACCAAACGGCGATTGCGAATCTGCGATCCACCCTTATTCAGAGTCATAATGCAAATTACCACAACGCTGATGATTTGGTGATTGGTTTTCAATTGACGCATTCTGGCCGATTCTGCCGCCCTAATGACAAGAAACGTTGGGAACCTCGCGTTGCCTATCGACATCCTATTTTGGATAAGAAATTCTCGGTCGACAGCGACGACATGGTTTGGACCGATACACAACTCGACGAGTTGATTGGCGACTACACCAATGCAGCGATTCTTGCACAACAGATCGGCGCTGATTTCGTCGACATCAAGTGTTGTCATGGATACTTGTTGCACGAATTTTTGGGCGCGAAGACTCGCCCAGGGATTTACGGCGGCTCTTTTGAAAATCGAACTCGATTGTTGTTCTCGATCATAAAAGCAGTTCAGCAATCCGCGCCAGGGCTAGGAATCGGCGTGCGGTTAAGTGCATTTGACACGGTTCCTTTTGTGCCCAATGAGGCTACAGCACAGTCAGGAAAACAAGGGCAAGGGATGCCGGTCGACTTTTCGAACCTGGTACCTTACGTTTGGGGGTTTGGAATCGACGAGTCCGAACCGCTCAAGCATGAACTAAGGGAAACACACCAGTTAATCGAATCACTCGCTCGCCTCGACGTCAACCTAATTAATCTTTCGGCCGGAAGTCCCTACTACAATCCTCACATGCAACGACCGGCCGCGTATCCACCGTCGGACGGGTATCAACCGCATGAAGATCCATTGATTTCGGTGGCTCGACAATTGAATGTCGCGAGCCAATTGAAAGCGCAATTCCCAAAAACGCTATTCGTCGGCACCGGCTATTCATACCTGCAGGAGTTTTTGCCAAACGTTGGACAGCATCATGTTCGAACGGGAAAGATTGATTTCATCGGATTGGGGCGCATGGTATTGTCTTACCCCAAGCAATTGATGGATGCAATTCAGTTGGGCAAAAGTGAACGCAAGCTCGTATGTCGTACGTTTTCCGATTGCACTACGGCACCACGCAACGGGCTAGTCTCGGGCTGTTACCCTCTCGACGAATACTACAAGCGAACACAGGAAGCGGCCCAACTCAAAGAAATCAAAGCCAACTTGTAAGGCCTTGCACGACAATTCATGCTAATTCCCTACTCAACCGATGCGCCGATCTATCATTATCCGATTGCCACTGTTGGATTGATTGTCGTCAATGTGGTTTGTTTCTTTACCTTTTGCATTGGCATGTCCGGGTCTTCTCTCGACGACATTGAACATTTTATAGACGTCGACAGTACCGAAGTCGAAAAATTCGAATTTGTTGAACGACTGCAAAATTTGGAGCAGGGCTCGGGCGACGCAGAAAAGCTAATGCGTCAGCTGACTCCAGTACTGAATGGAACGACAGACTGGCGAACAGAGCTCTTGCTTCATTATGGAAAAGGATATCGTCCATGGCAATGGCTTAGTTGCTTGTTCATGCACGCGGATTTAGGACACTTAATCGGCAATATGGTCTTTTTATGGTCGTTCGGATTGTTGTTAGAAGGGAAACTTGGCTGGTGGTTATTTTCGACAGTCTATCTTGGAATGGGGGTGTTTCAATCCTTTGCTGAACAGACTCTCATGTTCTTTGCAAGCGGATCATCCCTGGGTGCATCGGGAGCAATATTCTCGCTGCTTGCTCTTGTTGTTATTTTTGCCCCGCTCAATTCGTTTGAAACCGTACTGCTATTGGGCTTCCGACCCATCCTATTCGAAACGCCCAATCTGGTATTCTGCGGTTTTTATCTTGTCATGAACATCGTCTTTTTTTGTTTAAGCGGTGCCACGTATGGGACGGAAGCACTTCACTTGATCGGATTCTTGGTGGGAATACCGGTGGGGTTGTTCATGTTGACACGAGGATACGTCGACTGCGAAGGGTGGGACATTATTTCTCACTACACAGACAAGAAAGGAGAGCTATCGAAAGTCGGCAAGAAGCAGCTCAAAGCTCGTGAGAAAAAACAAGAGTCTAAGCAACTTGCGTCGACACCCCGCATCGATCAAAGTCAAGTGAGAGCTAAGATGGCTGGACAAGTAGATCAAGCAATTCAGGAGGGCAATTTCGATTTAGCAGTCGCGTTGCAAAGCAAGATTTCGATAAGCAATCCGGGTGCAGGATGGAATTCCCCGCAGTTGATTGCAGTCATCCAACACTACCTTAAGGTGCAGCAATTTGGGAAGGCGGAACCGCTCATTCAGCGGCACATTGAACTTTTTGAAGAGCATCGATTTCAGCTACAACTTAAATTGATTAAGGTTTGGTTGCATGGACAAAGGCCACGTCATGCGCTGCGTTACATTCAAGGTTTGAATCCAGCCTTCCTCCAAGAGAGTGAAAAGGCTGAGTTGAAAAAACTGGCTGACTACGCTCAAAAGCAAATTCAATCTGGATTTCTGGAAACACAGTAAGGCGTTGCAGCAGATTGGAACATACCAGTAGCTGGACTCGCACGAGTTCAGTGTCCGCATCCCATGGCGATCCGAAGTCTTGCGACTCCTGCTTCGGTTGGTATTTATATTGCTGCCGGTCGCCTAAAGGATCAATTTCGATGGAAATATCCAACTGGCGATCCTCAAACTGCTGATATTTGGCTATCATAGGACGTCAGAGTGACCAAGTCCCATGGAGTTCGTACAGCCTTGCCAGTTTCCTAAGCTGGACGATCTCCAGGCTGTGTTTGGTGCATCTCCATCCGTTTCCAGCGTTTTTCTCATTCGGATTGTAGCGTTTATGGACTCTAGCGCCGTATTAAACCTTGTCAGTAACTCGTGCTATTTCGCACTTGCAGCAGTCGCTTTATGGGGAATTTATTTCGTAGTGTTGGTAATTACCAGGGTAGGGCGAAAGCGTTTCAAAACGGAAGAAGCCCAGGATGCGTTTCTTGATTCCATTGAGCCGGATCTGAGGCGAGGCGATTTTGATGCCGTCATCAGTGCCTGTGAAGGTGATACAAAGGCGGTGCCAATGATGGTTGTCTTTGCGTGCAAAAACCGGATTTTCGGTTTTAACAAGGTTCGACAGCTGACTTTGGATCGATTTCAGCGGGATGTCGTTGCGGACTTGGACTACAGTATTGCTTGGATTGTTACGGTAATCAAAACCGCTCCGATGCTCGGTCTTTTTGGCACCGTTATGGGGATGATGGGTGCGTTCGGGAAACTGAACTCGGCGGCCAATGTGAGTCCGTCGGAGTTAGCAGGAGATATCCGCGTCGCATTGGAAACAACGGCAATTGGATTGTCGATTGCCGTTCCCTTGGTCATGGCGATGGCCAGTATTACCAATCGCATTCGCCATATGCAAGATTTGGTTGCGTCTGGCTTAACGCGAGTTCTAGAGGCTTACAAAGCAGGGCTTGCACAAGAGCAACGACGTTCGCGACACAGTGCGTAACGGACAAGAAAGCAGGTTCACTATGAGCGATGCGAACTTGGAAGAAGAACCATTGCCTGTAGAACTTTCTGACGATTCAGAACTTGAGCCTGTTTCCTTGGGTGAACGTCCGCCGTTGGATGATGAGATGGACATTACCCCCATGATCGACATGGTGTTTCTATTACTCATCTTCTTCATCCTCACTTCCAAGATGACTGGTGAAAAAACCTATCCGGTTCCACCTGCAAAACATGGAAGTTCCGTTGTAATCAAGAACTGCATTTCCATCTTGGTCAGCCGCGGTGCCGGTGGCACGCCACTTGTCGCTCGTGGCAATGGTAAGGCATTTTCGGAAGACCCTGAATTGCAGCAAGCCGAAATTGCCGAGTACATCCAACTGGAACTGGACTCGGGTCGAAAAACCGAGGTGCTAGTGCGAGCTGAAGGAAATGTAACTTCGGGCCAAATGAAAAAGGTAAAACAGGCGATTGCCGAGGTGCTCGAAGAAGGCAAAACGATCAACATTGCCGTGTCGGAGGCGAGCTAATGTCGCTGCGCGTTCAATGTCAAAAGTGTAAAACGAATCATTCGTTAAATAAACGATTGTCCGGTCGGGCAATTCGTTGCCCATTTTGCGATGCAACGATCAATGTGCCGGCTGACTCTCCAACCAACGCCAGTGAAATCGCAGAGCGGGAAGAATCAGTTGACGGCGAAATCGCACTTGAGGATGTTGTCTTCGTAGAATCAGAGCTTGTAGATTCCGAGCCGATTTCAATCGGTGGACCGTCGATTGCCAAGGTCCCGACAACGCCAACAAGCGACAAATCAAAAACCTTAAGCGAATCCAATTGGACGGCTGAGGAGGAGGAAGAAGAGGAGGAAGATGACTCCGATGATTTGGTGTTCGCAAAGCGTGAGCTTCCCAAAGACGACATGGACATGACACCGATGGTGGACGTCACGTTTCTCTTGCTCATCTTTTTCATGATTACCGCTTCGTTTACAAGTGAAAAGGTAATCGAAGAACCGCCTCCCCTTTCAGATAAAGCAAGCACGAACGCTAAAGAGGAACCGGACAAAATCCATGATACGGTTCGCGTCCAAGTCGACGAGTTCAACGCATACACCATTATTCTACCGGGTGGAGAAGACCGCCAGGCGAGCAGCAAACAAGATTTGATAATTGCGCTAGGCGACGCACGCAAAGAATTGGTGACTGGAGCAAATGATGATGCTCTTAAATTAGCAGTCGAAGCTCATACGGAGTCAATTCATGCAGCTGTTGTGGCTGCCATAGATGCGGGCCGCGAAAAAGGCTTTAGTAGTATCCAAGTGACCGTGGTCGAGGAGTTTGATTAATCGATGGCAGCGTCGCAATTCATAACCATGTTGGAGAGTCGAGGCCTTCTCGACCCTGAGATTATCGTTGAGCTCAATCGACAGGTCGAGCAATCTAAAGGCCGTGTTACGCCAGAAGCGATTGCAAAGCTGCTGGTCGAAAACGGACAGTTGACTCGTTTCCAAGCAACCAAACTGGTGACCGAGCTCAATGAGTCCCTCGGTAGCGCAAAGCCAGACCCTTCTTTAGCGTTGCGGGGTGGGCGTCCAATCGAACCAGAACCAGCCGACCTGCATGACTCGGTTGATGATTTGCTCCCAACGGAAGTGGTGGAAGCGAAAGAGACGGTAAAGCCGGTTGAAGTCGTTGAAGACGACGTTGAGGTGGTCGCTATCGCGACTGACGCGAAAGCGGTTCGCAAAACGAGCAAGATGATCGACTTGGAGGATATTCCACGTCGCGTCATACGGGACGCCAAGGTCAAGAAAAAGAGCGCCTGGGAATCCTTCCGCATTATCGGATACGGATTTTTGGTTCTTCTACTGATCATCATTTTCATTCCTTTGGTTGGTTGGTTTTTAAAGGGATCGGCCGACGATGCTTTCGGGCATGCAGAGAGCGCTTATAAGTCCCAAGACTACGAACGGGCAAGTAAGGATTTTGCCAACTTCGCGAAAAATTTCGCGGGGGACGAACGAGCTAGCCAATCGCGCGTGTTTTCAGCTCTCGCTCGAGTCAGACAGGATGCCGAAAAAGCTGCAGATCCAACAGTCGCTTTGAAAACGTGCCAAGACATATTGCCAACAATAACTAGCGAAGCGGCTCTTGGAAATCTTCGAAGTGACGTAACCGATACGTTGCTCCGAATCGCAGAAAAGTTCGTTTTGAAAACGGAGAACACTCCGTCGATTTCCGACCGCAAGGAATTAATTGAAAAAATGAATCAACAGATGGAATTAATTCGAGACCCGAGATATGTCGGCACGCAGGAACGAACTCAAAACGAATTGCGAATTAAGACGATCGAGGAAAGCCAAAATCGGTTGGTTCGGGATATTCAGCGAGGCGAAGACTTGACCGCTACGATTGCCGAAATGACTAAATCGGTCGAAGCAAAAAACGTCTCCGAGACTTATAACCTCAGAAGGAAACTTCTTCGGAAATACCCGCAACTCGAATCGGATTCCAAGTTGGGGGAACTGCTTAACCAAGCAACAGGCTATCAAAAAGAGCTTGTCACAACTGCAACTCAAATGCCAAGTGTCAGCAACGAACTGGAACCGACAAACGTTATGATGAGCGCATTGTTGGTCGGACGTAAAGCCGGTACCACTGAAGTTCAGGGGACTACCGTTTTTTTCCGGATAAAAGGGTCTGTCGTTGCATTGAACGCGGCGTTAGGCCAAGTACTTTGGCGGAAGCACATCGGAAGTGATTGGTCGGGAGAACCCAAGCCTTTTTTGCCAACCTCCGATAGTGACGTTTTGGTCTCGATTCCAGAACAAGGCAAACTGCGACGGCTGGCGGCAGTAGATGGCGCGCTAATTTGGGAGGTGACATTTGCTGGTCGAATCCTTGAGCCGACCATCGACGGCGATGATATATTTGTTACGACTCCAGTCGGCGAGATTTATTGTTTGGACGGAGCAACGGGCCAATCGAGATGGGGCAAGAAGCTGCCTCAAGCTATCGACGTTGGTGTTGGGGGAGCCACGGACAAAAAGAAGCGATATGTGTTGGGAAACCATTCCAACTTATACGTCATGTCTCGAACTAGCGGTAACTGCGAAGAAGTGGAATATATTGGTCATTCTCCTTCCTCCATTGCAGTCCCTCCGGTTTGGATTCAAAACCAGCTGATTCTTTTTGAAAATGAAGGGGCCAATTACTCATTGATGCGAGTGTTCCAGACCAATGATGAGGGGCTCGACATTCAAGTTGGGCAAAAGCCGATTCGATTTAAGGGACATGTTGTCATTGCGCCGCAAGTGGACCGTCGACGATTGGCGGTCGTGACGAACCTTGGTGAAGTCGCCATTTTGGAAGTAGACGCACTTAATCCGAAGGACAAAGTTTTTAAACAAGTGAACTTGGTCGAAAATGAGGAGATTCCCAAGTTAACTTGGCCACTGATGATAGGCAATGATCTATTGCTTGCCTCAACGAGACTTACCCTATACCAAGTACAGGAAAGTACGCAAAAACTCAATCGGCAGTGGTTGAAAGACGATGGCGATCAATTTACGTCAAAGCCGATCAAAGCGGATGAATACATTGTCCATTCGCGGGTGGTACGGGGCAATCTCGGAGTTCGCGTAACTGCGATTTCAATTGCGGCTGGGGATGTCGTTTGGGAAACCGATATCGGTGTTCCTGTCACGTCTCTTTCGAGCGACGGTAAAGGCGGCTTTTTGGCTATCACTTCTCAGGCTTCAGCTTTTTCTTTGGACGGCAAGTCCTTTTCAAATAAGCTTCCCATCGCACCAGTGGAAAATCTTGGCCGCAATCAACGTGCGATGAATTTCGGTTCGCCTCTTAAATTGAAAGATTCCCGCGTCGCGATACTGAATCAAGCGCAGGGGAATCAGATGTTATTGGTGGACCCCTCTCGTCGAACGACAAACCCAACCAAGATGCTACCCTTAGATTTGGGAGCCGCGTTTCCTAGTAACGAACCAATAGCTATAGGCAACGGAAGCATCCTAGTGCCTCTCAATAACGCTCAGATCGCAATGATCGATCCAGACAAAGGCAAGATGATTGGTTCGCCTTTCCAACCTTCGGTTCAGGCTGGCGAGCGTCCCCTATGGCTCAACCCAGTTGTCCTTTCGGACAAACAAACTGTCATCGTCGCTGACCAAAAGCGATTCATGTATAAATTGTCGACCGGCAAGCAGTTGCGAAGTATTATTTCGCAAACGCTCGAGAAGTCGCTCAAAGGCAGGCTGTCTGTGATTAAAGACGTCATCGTCGGAGTATCTGCTGGTGCGTCGGGAGATCAGTTGGATTTTTACGAATCCAACGAACTAAAGAGATTTACGTCCGTTCCAGTCGAAGGACGTTTTACTTGGGGACCGTATGCGTTGGACGTCGATTCGAAGAGCTACGTTTTGGCTTTAAGTGACATCGAGGGACTTGTTGCTTGCGATGAGACGGGAAAGCGATTATGGGCTAAGTCGCTGGAAAAAACGGTCCTTGTAGGCACGCCTAGCGTCTTGGAGTCGGATTGCATTCTCACTTCGACGAGCGGCGACTTAATACGTGTTTCTCTTGCCGATGGCGGTGTCGTTGCTAGGGTTCAGGTTGGCGAACCTATTAGTGGCCCGCCACTTATTTTTCCTAAGGTAATGCTTGTTCCTGGCGATGAAGGAATTGTCTTAACGGTACCGATACCAAAGGCCTCAACGGAAAACTCAGGTGAGAGTCGATGATGTGGCAATGCGATCGCAATTTGTGTCGGATCGGTATTTGTCTGATCTCGCTAGTAACGCTTGCCTCCATGGCCGAGGCCCAGCAAGACAAACTCTTAGAAGAGATTGGTGTGGCTGGTTCTGTACTTGATGAAGCTCCCTTTGACGTTATCACTTTGAAAAAGGAACATGGCAGTCGCAGTGTCAAAGTGGGTCCGATCGATTTCCCCGGTCGCAAGATCCCTCAATCTCCGAAGGATACGGATCGATTCCGCGTATCTTTTACTTTGTTTCCGGATCGCATCTACGAGATCGCTTGGAGAGACATCGACAAGGTTACTCTTTTTGAAGAGTTGGTTTTGCAACGCGCTAACATTCTGCTTGAGCAAAAGAAGTTCAGCGAAGCGTTTGAACATCTTGATTTCCTGTTGAAGAATTATCCTCAAATGGCGGGCCTTTCTCGGCTTCGTCGAGATTTTTTGTTCCGCAGCGCCACAGATATGCACGGGCAGCAACGAATGCAACATGCGCTTGGGATATTGGAGGAATTCCAACGCGCGTTTCCTGATGATAAGGACAAGGACAAGATAAAAAACGCGATTTCCAATGTTTCAAGCCAATTGGTTGATTCGTTCTTCAAGGCCAATGATTTCGCAACTGCAAGAGCCATGATCATCCGACTTGAGAAGGACTATATCAAGGAAAAGGAACCTCTTCCCGTCGTTTCAAAGTGGAAAGGAAAGTTCCTTGAAATGGCAACTGGATTTCGGAACTTAGCCATTAAACAACGCGATGAAGGGGACTATTCCAAGGCGCGCCAAGCAGCAATGCGGATGCTCGCGATTGAACCGGACATCGAAGGGGGCAAGAAGTTTTTGAACGAACTGATCTTGGCATATCCAATGATTCGCGTGGGTGTTTTTCAATCTTCTGATAAACCAGATACGTCGTCGTTAGCAGATTGGCCATCTTCTCGAATTGGTCAGTTGATTTCAAACCCATTGTTCGAATTTCGAAACACAGGTCCCGAAGGAGGACTTTACCGTTTTCGGTATGGCTCATTTCAGCACAACGATGATCGAACGGAACTGGATCTGATGATTCAAAATCCTGGAAAAGACAATGTGCCGGACAGCTTGGCGCTTTCTCAGGCGTTTCTCGACAGAGCCACCCCCGGGAATGCAAATTATGTTTCAGGTTGGGCGTCGATCGTGGATTCCGTTTCTGTTTTTGGTCCAGAAAAAATAAAACTGAAATTGCGTCGACCTCACGTATTGCCGCAGGCGTTTCTTCAGTGGCAATTGGACAGCAAGAATAACACACAAGTAACTAAGTCGCTTTATCGTCTCAAGGGCAGTGAACCTGGACTGAAGCGGTTCGAATGGTCGGACGCAAATCCACCAGCCGATTACCAGCCCAAAGAAATCCAAGAAATTTTGTATTCGGATCCCCAAAAAGCAGTGCTTGATTTGATAAAGGGCGATATCGAAGTGATCGATCGGCTTTTTCCTGCCGATGCAAATCGACTCAGAACCGTCACGAGCGTGACTACCGATCAATATGCATTGCCAATGGTTCATATGTTGATCCCACGAACCTCGAATCCTTACATGGACGATCGAGAATTTCGGCGAGCGCTGCTGTATGCGATCAATCGCGAAGGAATTTTGAATGGCGAAATTCTGGGGAACTCCAGTTCCAACGTCAGCCGTGTTATTAGCGGTCCATTTCCATTAGGTGCGACGGTAGCGGATCATCTCGCATACGCTTACAACAAAAGTGTGGACAATTTTCCTTACGATCCTCGCCTTGCCAAAGTTCTTTTGATGCTAACGAAAGCGAAACTCAAGACTCAGGCAGAAAAAAGAAGCGAAACCTTGATGCCGATTCCAACCATTCGGCTAGGTGTACCTGATTTCGAGTCTGCAAAAGTCGCAGGCGAAGCCATCGTTCAAGCGTGGAAGCTGATCGAAGTTCCTGCGGAATTAGTCGTTCTTCAGAACATGCCAAAATCAAACGAAGAATTAAACGTGGACTTCATCTACGTTGCAGCGGCAGTCTGGGAACCGGCAACGGATGCTGAACGACTATTTGGCATGGGTGGCCCTGCTCAGTCTAACAACCAATTTATCGTTTACGCATTAGGGCAGTTGAACATCGCCCGAAATTGGCGCGAGGTTCGGCAAGGTTGCCAGGATTTACACGCTCTTGTAGCCACGCATTTGCCCATACTCCCATTATGGCAAGTAGGAGAAACGTTCGCTTACAGAAAAGAGGCGATTGGGATCGCCAAGAAGCCTACCGGTTTGTACCAGGACGTCCAAAAGTGGAGGTTTCAGGTACGATGAAGCAACACCAACAAAAATGGTTAGCCGTGCGTTTCGTATTAGGACTCATTTTTGCCTTGCTTTGCAGCCCAGAACAAAACACTCGGGCACAGGAAGTTTGGGAGTATTCGCCTTACCGAGTCAAAGTTTGGTTGAGCCTTTCTCCCTCGTTATCGCTGAGCGAGGACTCCGAACGAGAAATCCATCGCCAGATAGCCGAATACGCTGAAATCAATTTTGGCCCGACATGGTCTATCCAAGTGGAGTCAACACCGGATGCGTTGTTTGGGTCTGTACTCTATCGATTGGATGAGTTGACTGTCGAACAATTGCTTTCACGTGAGTTGCTATTAATGGTTGGCAAGTCAGAAGAAGCGAAGGAAGCATACTTGAAAATGAACCCACTTCCGCCCATGTCGACGGGAGATTCTAAAAAGCCGGCAAAGAAGCTGACCAAAGAAGACAAGGAGATGCTGGCGGATTTGGAGGCGAGAGCCGCAAGTTTACAAAGTGTGCGCACGTTGGAGGCCGCGATTGACAGAATAAAGCATATCGCGATTCAGCCCTTGCAGTTTACAGCTATGCAACGAGACATTGCGCCGTTCGTATACAAAAAGCAGTGGGCTGATTTCAAAGAGATCGTCAAACCTTTTGACGGAACCAGTGACGAGTTGCAAAAGCAGCTTGCTTCTGGGGAAACCATTGCTGCGTTGATTCAAAAAATGGACCTTGAGAAGTTTAAGAAAGTTGCGAGGCAGATTCCAACGAGGCTGCCTTGGCAGCCTGAGGCATTGCTCAGGGAGAACGACAAAGTTTTCCTAGTGTCGGTGGATAGAGTTGGTGAGTCGATTCGGATCCAGGTGAAAGAATTGGACTCGTTCGTACGAAGAATGGGTGAGATTGCGTCGACAAATGTACTTTACAAACGAGAAATCTCACGAACCATTGCGGACCTCGCCAAAGAGGCTTTCTCACCTGTCGTTCGAATTGAAGAGACAGATAATAAGACGGCCGTCATGCGAGTCAAAGCTGCTGGCCTACTTACAAAAGGGGAACATCCGATTCGCGTTAGTCCTGGTGATGTAATGTTGCCGATTGTTCGGAGGGATGATTCCAACGGCAATCCGACAGTGTTGCAGGCAGTTCCGTTTACTTTCGTTGCGGTAACGGAAAGAATTGACAATGTGTCGAGGCTATACGGTGCGATCTTTACCGCTAGTCGCGGCTCGCTTTCGTCGGCAAAAAACAGGCGGACTCAGCGGGTTGGCCTCCGGCTAAATCCTCGTTACCCAGACACGAGCCTCAAATTGGCGGTTCAACGTACACCAGGCAGTTCCGTTGTTGGCGCAGAAATTTATAGGCGAACTCCAGGCAGGGAAGACTTGGAAATGGTCGGTAGAACCGACTGGCGAGGAATTCTACCAATCGGTGTTAACCGTCTTCCAACAATACAATACGATCCACCAGGCGAAAGCAAAACGTCTGCGATCGCCAATGCACGTAAATTGGCGCTGAATCCGATTGCTCCCCCTGAATACGAAATCAACGATGCGTTACGTCCGGTTTCGTCGCGTCCATCCGAAACCAACGCAGCCGACAAAGAGCCCGATGCAGTGCCACCCCCACCGAAGAAGCCAAAGGGTTTTATCGAAATCAATCTTCCTTTGTACTTGTACTATGTAAAGAATGGCGAAACGTTGTTGGCTCGGCTTCCGATCATTAACGGCATGCGACCGATCGAGCAAGCAGACCTTCCGGACGACCGTCGTCGATTGGAAACGGAAGCGTTCTTAAAGGGTTTGCAGGGTGAAGTGCTTGATCTAGTGGTCCGACGAAAAATCTTGGAGTCCCGAATTCGGCAAGAGATCGTTAAAAAAGACTTGGTAAAGGCAGAGAAATTGCTCGAGGAGCTCAAAAGGGTAAAATCGTTTGAAAGAATGTCAGAACAAATCGAGGGGATTCAGCGACGTGCTCTTTCAATCGAGCGCGGCCCGATTCAATCTGGAGTGACGAAGCGGATCGATTCGATGCTCGACACGACTCGCCAGTTGATGCAAAAATACCTTCAAGATACTCTCGTACGAACTTTAGAAAACGAAATCCTTGCTGCAAAATGACGAAAACGGTTTTAGACATTGGCAATTGCGATCCAGATCACAATGCAATCCAAAGAATGCTGGCGTCAAACTATGACGTGATCGTATTGAGAGCACAGCAACTGAGCGACGCATTGCAAGTGCTCGGTGAACGAAATGTGGACCTGATTGTTATCAATCGGAAACTGGATATCGACTATAGTGAGGGTATAGAAGTACTTCGGCATCTGAAGCAGGATCCTACTTACAAGGGAATTCCTACCATGATTATTACAAATTACGCTGAGCAGCAACTTGCCGCAGTGGCAGACGGCGCCGAGTATGGGTTTGGGAAGACGCAGTACTCTGAACCGGCAACCCACGAACGCTTGTCTCGTTTTCTCGACAGGAAGACGGCTTAGCCTGGATGATTCATTAGCCGAAAGGCTTTAGCCCAATGGCACTCACATTGAGCCGCTACGCGCTAGCGTGCGGGCTGGCAGGCTAGGAATCGCTTGCGAATACGGCCCTCATGCTAGCGCATTGAGGCTCAGAAATTACAAAGAAAAATCATGAGCAAAAAGAAAGACGCGGACGAAATCGAAAAGGTGCGAGAAATCTTGCGAGCGGCAGGACTTAGGAGTACGCCAGCGCGTATTTCGGTTTTGATAGCACTGCGAAAGGGAAGTAAACCTCAGACGCATGCTGAGTTGTCTGACAAACTCGTGCCGATCGGTTTCGACAAAGCGACTGTCTTTCGAAATCTAAGTGATTTGACGGACGCTGAATTGGTTAGCCGAACTGAATTGGGCGACCACGTCTGGCGATTCGAGATACGCGATCCGTCACACGATCGAAGCAGCCACCCGCATTTCGTCTGTGTGGAATGCGGGACGGTAGCGTGTATGGATGGAATTGTATTGCCGGACGAAAAAACAAAACAATCGCTAAACATTTCTCGTATTAGTGAAATCCTTGTCAAAGGCCACTGCATGACCTGTGAACCAACGACTGCTCGATAAATTCCCCCCATTGAAGGTACGGAAGCTTTCCGCTGGGGACGACAGTCCCGGGTAAAGCCTAATGAATCGCAAAAGCCCTGGAGAGCCCTCCAAGGTTTGGGAGATTACTCGGTCCCTGAAAACCGGGGACTTGCGTCCAATCGCACTCACTTTGAGCCGCAACGCGCTAGCGTGCGGGCTGGCAGGCTAGGAATCGCTTGCGAATCCCGCCCTCATGCTCGTATCTGGAAATTGTACTCGATCCGTAAGGTTGAGTGCGGCTACTTGTCTTTGTCTGTCGACGCCTTTGGAACCGCAATCGCTTCACTTTTCGGAATTACGCCAAATGTTCGCAGATATCTCGCCATCGCCCACGTTTCTTCAATGCTGAGAGTGCCGCGAAAGGCCGGCATGCAAGCCCCACGCCCCTCGATCGTCAAGCGAACAATTTGTTCGTCGGAGCGGCATTGTTGCCACCGAACGTCGGTAAAGTCTGAGACATCAGGTATGTCCCAAACCCCCTTCCCATCGACACCATGACATCGCACGCAATAACGGTTGTACAATGCCACCACAACCCTCTTTTCCTGTTCCGGACTTCGTGACCAATGCCAATCGCCAGCAAATGCTCCGTTAGCAATTGGATGCGTGTTGCGAGTGTCGTAACTTGGCGAACATCGTTGACACAATTGCAGTAGGAATCCGTCAGCGTTTGCGAACTTGCCAGCAATTGCAATGAATAACGCAGCGATCAACACATGGGGTGCCCCGATGCGAGAATGAAGGAATCTGTTCATGAGAGTATTAGTCCAAGATAATTTGGTTGGAAGCCGCGAGCACTTCCTCCCCAAGTTAGCCTCTAATCTTGGCTTCGGCTCTCGCGGTCTTTTCGACTTTTTCTTTTTCGGCTTTTTCTTTATCGTCTTCTTCTGGCACAATGGGTTCTGATTCCAATGTACCCTTTCGATCCGGGTCATTGAAGAAGAACCGTTTAGGTGAAGTCTCAACGTCAGGAGTCGCTGGGCCTACGCCATGCCAACGACGCATATATTGAACTATCTTTCGGTATTCTTCTCCGGTCAATCCGGAGAAATCCCGCATATGCGCCAAAGACACCTCATTCTGCGCAAATGATCGTTCGCTAAGCGGTCTTGCGTTATGGCAACGACTACAATGCTGCTTATAAAGCGTGCCGCCGTCTACTCGCTGATCGTATTTTAGTCCCTTCGATTCGTTTGGTGCCTCATTTGGCATCCGCCGCAATCCATAATCGCGTGACCAAGTGTGCGCCGACAATGGGCCTGCGCAACCAGCGATGAAAGCAAGCAAAGCAGTAACGATTGCGTATGCTAGCAGCAAGAAGTTTTTTGTGAATGAAATCATGTCTACTCCTTTATTGGCTTGTAACCAGCACCAAATGATCTGGAATCGATCGGTGCCGCCACCTCCCTTTAGAATCCAAGCGAAACGTTTGCATATAGGCCTTGCGTGGATCGTTGAGAATGTTCGTCGTCAAAAATGTAGTGAAGTTTATAGACCAGGCTCGGGTAAGGATAAAAGTTGACACCGGCTGAATATCTATTTCGGTCGAGGGCATTGGTTGCATTTGCGGCGATTGTAGAAATCCCTTTGAAATCGACATTTTCGTAACGAACTACGTATTCCAGCTTTTCGACAACTGGGTGTCTACTAGCATAATTACGGTAAGCGGCTTGGGCATACATTCCAAAGCGGCGGATGGGTGCGGCTGGCGTTTCTTGATGTACGGTCGCAGCCTCGAAATTAAGATCCCAATTCCCTTGCCGCAAAGATGCATCGATATCAAACAGTTCCAGATTGAACTGATTGTCACGGTCATAGGCGCCATTGTGCATCATCGAAACACCCGAAATGAGTCCAATCGTTGGGATTTGCATTCCCAAGCGACCACCAAACGCTTTATCGTTGTTGACATCGGCACCCAGTGCGTCCATCGCTCGCAAGTTGGCGGCAACGGTCGAATTGGAGACAAGGTCGTTGGTTGAGTAACCGTTAGCCGCAAAAAATGCATACTCAGCCTTAAGTGGCAGATCCGCCACGTATCTGGCACCACGAATCTGCATCCCTTGCAGCGATGTCGTGCTTGGGAAAACCTGCTGAAACATGATCGGTTTGTCAGGCGTCTTATAAATCCATGAAGTGTGCAGACGCTCGTTCATGAATCCGATCGGAGCATAAAACCGCCCGAAGACCAGTGTTACATTGTCATTCATGAAATAGTCAAGTTGAGCTGACTCGATCTCAACATCGCCACCAGCCGTTATCTCGGGATTGGACTCAATCAAGAAATGCTCATTCAAAAGTAAGTAGAAGTGCGGCGACAGAGTCTCTGCCAAGAATGTCGAATTCTTGTTGTCTAAATCCGTGTACCCGCCTGCGAGCGTCCCACCAAACCAGAATGGAGATTGATTACTGCGAAAAGTATTGTGCGTTTCACGAAGAGGAACGCGACTGTAGTCAGCGTCCCGTCTTGTTGTATCGAGCATTTCTCGTGCGTTATCGATTTCATTACGCAGGCTGGCCTCACGCTGAATCGACTGCAACGATCTCTTATCGAGTGTATCGGTAACCTCTTGCTGGTGCTCAATCAGCAGATTTAGGCGCTCTTGCAGTACTTCTACTTGCTGCCGCAGCAACTCGATCTCTTCCGCCGTTTGCTTAGGATTGACCTTTTGACTTGGTTTGGTCAGGTCCAAAGCAGGCAATGCTTCCTGCGCTTGCAGTTGAACGGAGTGAAACGGAGAAAGATTGAATTGTGTCGAGACAAAAACTCCAAAAAGTACTACGCACGAGCCAAAGCGACGAAACAGTATGCTCATCGAAGCCCCTAAGAATGATATGGCGAAACCAAAATAAAAATGGTTCTTATCAGTTTTTGGGCATCGAGAACAAGGGGACTTGGAGTGGCCACTGTAGTCGCAACCATTTTACGGGGCCCCATCAGGGCAACGTCTCGGCGTTTTGAAGTTCCCAGGGCGGCGCTCGGCGACGTTCCGTCGCTGCAATCTGCCCTGGGCTAATATGTTGCTGCCGTTGCTGCCCCATTCGGGGCGAAAGCTGTACGACCTTCCTTGTGGCTGGCAAAGACGGCGGGGTCTTCCCTGTGATTCAATTCTTACTGCGTTTCGGCAATCGCTGTTGAATCGGTGTCCCCGGTTCGATTGTCGCGAAGTTTTTCTTCCAGCGAAGCAAATTTTTCAACAAGCACCGCATCCACTTTTCGGTACCGGCTAGATTTTTCGATCAGTGAAAACGGCTTACCCGATGGAAACTTTGCAATCAATACCGCCATCGCTTCAATTTCGGACTTGGCCAATACCTTTTTGAAACCAGGCATTTTCCCCACTCCCTCCGCAATGCTTTCCATAACATCTTCACGATCGTAGTCGTCCCAGTCGTAAAGGCTGAAATCAGAGATCTCTGGCATGACTCTTTCAACTAACGAAGTTGGTCGACCGTCGTTTCCATGGCAATGAGTACAGTAGTTAATGTAGGTCATTCGGACATGCGAAGCACTCAAGGCTTGCTTGGCTGTCGTCTTGGATTTGGGAGCGGCCAGCTTGGGCGCGGCCAATTTGTCCGACCCCTGGGATTGTAATGAAGCCGCTAAAAACACCGTGAATAACCACATAAAAGTTGAATTCATGAATTCTTCCAATAAGCAATAGGACAAAATAAAACAAAAAACGAATGCGATGTGCCTGGAATTCCCTATCGTCGGAGTCATAGTTTTCACGCGATTGAAGTTGACGATACGAGTTGCGAAATATGCCCACTGATCAGTAAATTGAATCTGTGGGCGACGGCAGTGCGTAGAACGTTGAAAAGAACAAAATGGTTCGATCGGTTCAATTGAAACAAGATGCGATGCGAATATCCTGAGACGTCCCAGGGTGCGTTTCACGACCCTGGGCTTTGCGATGTAGCCCTGTTGAGGTAAAAACCCAAGGGTTTTTGTACACGGATGGGCGTTTTTCGATTACGACCGCTTGACAAGCCGATCGGCGCTCTACATTACTAGCGGTCAGGGACAGCTAAAGATTAGTGTAGTGGACGAGGCAACGAGTCCCGTATGCGACGCAAATCGCAGGGACTCGTAGCCTCGTCCACTACTATCAAACCCTAAATCTTAGCTGTGACAACGCCTAGCAACCAAAACTCCTTTTCGGCTCACGGTTCGACGGTAGGTGAAACGGTTTGCTTCAGTCTTTCAATTTCAGCCTGCCACTTCGCTGTTTCCTCTTTTTTGCCCAGCGTCTCATAGAGCTGTACCAGACGCTCCGCAGCCTCGGCTAGACGGGTTCTTTCGTTCTTCGTCATCGACTTTTGGCGTTGCTTCATTCCTTCTTACCCGGCCAATAGTAGTGGTTCAGCTTCCTCGAATTTTTGTTGCCCAAGTAGTGCTCCGCCAAGAATTGACTGCGTGTTGAAGGTCAAAAAGTCATCGGGCATAACTTTCGTTCGACCGGCTAGGTTACTCATGGTGGTGAGCGTGTCGGGATGTTCCGGGCCGAGCTTTGTTTTTTTCAGTGTGAACGACTCTTCGAGAAGTGGTATCGCTAGATCATGTTTCCCTTTTTCAGCATAGACGGTAGCGAGGTTATTCATCAAATTCAGAGTTTCGGGATGATCTGGTCCCAGTTTTCCTTTCGAGAATTTTAGCGCCTCCTTAATGAGTGGCAAAGCTAGATCCATCTTCCAGGCTTTTACATAGATTTGGGCGAGCCTATTCATAGCTCCCAGGGTGCCGGGGTGGTCTGGGCCGAGCTTCGCTTTGGTCAGCTTCAGCGCCTCTTCGGCTAGCGGAAGGGCAAGGTCCCGTTTGCGTGGGCCGCAAGCAGTCGATCGACTCGCTGCCTTAACTCTGGGTTCGAGCCGCATTCCTGGTCCAACAAATGTTGTCGGTTCGAACGTGGAAGCTCCACAAGCCGAAGAAATAGAGCTTGCACTTGCTTTGGGTCACTGGGCATATATAGTTCTCTGATGTATTTTTTGTGAATGGGTGGCATGGACTAGTGTCACCCTACAGTGCGACGTTTTGTTAGGAGCCTGTCGAAAAAACTCCAGAATTCTTAGAATTCTTTTAGGTCTTGTAGCAACCAAGCCCGCGCGTAAGTCCATTTCTGACAAGCTTCGTAGACCGTAATTCCCAGCGTGGCGGCCACACCCTCATGTCCTAAACCTGTGAAATGCCGCAGTTCGACTACGCGGGCTGCTACTTCGTCTTCGACAGCTAGACGACTCAGCCCGTCGTCTAGAGCCAAGAGCCTTTCGTCCAATTCCGGTTCAGGAGCGTCGTTCATTTCTGGATTGTACATGAGGGAGAGAATCGAACGTTTGCGAGTCGTCTTAGGCGACCATAGAGTTTGGTTTTGTCTGATTGGAATTCGCGAGCCGTTTATTGATTCGGCTTGTGATCGATTGAGCGCTGCTCCCTAGTACTGCGCGCCGGGGGGTATTACCTTCTTTGTCCCTCGCTAACGCTTCGGGTTGTGATGTAATCATTAATTGAGTCAAAATAAACTAAATCAACAGCCGACTTGCACCAGTGGAACCGCTTGCAAATATTCAGCCGAGAAGATAGTTTTGGATAGAGAATTTGTTGTTTGAAAAAGTCCTCTACGTTGAGTTGATGAATGATTGCTGTCGATCGAACCAGTCAATTGCCAGACAACCAGAGGGTTGTCATCACCGGAATCGGTTTGACATCGCCAAACGGTCACAATCTCGAGATGTTTCGCGAATCGCTATTGGAGGGCAAAAGCGGCGTCAGGAAATACAATATTCGCTACGTAGGAGACACGCTAGCTGGCGTTTGTGAATTCGAAACTACGAAATACCAGAGTAAACGCGATATGCGTCGCGGAACCCGTGCTGGAACCGTTGGGATTTGGGCGGCTTCCGAGGCGATCCATCGAAGTGGTCTAGATTGGCCAAACGCGGACAAATCTCGAGTCGGCATCTACATCGGGGTTACCGAACACGGAAATGTCGAAACCGAAAACGAGATTTATTCAATCAAAGCTTACGACTACGATACGACTTATTGGTCGCACCATCACAATCCGCGAACGGTTGCCAATAACCCAGCGGGCGAGATCGCGCTCAACATGGGTATAACTGGACCTCATTACACAATTGGAGCTGCCTGTGCGGCAGGAAATGCAGGGATAATCCAAGGTGTCCAGATGCTTCGCCTCAACGAATGCGACTTGGCCATTGCGGGCGGCGTTTCGGAGAGCATTCATACATTTGGGATTTTTGCATCTTTCAAATCGCAGGGGGCACTCGCCTGGCACGAGGATCCTACGAAAGCTTCGCGTCCGTTCGACCAGTCCCGCAATGGAATTGTCGTAGCCGAGGGAGCATGCCTTTACACCTTAGAAAGACTATCCGATGCAAAAGCACGGTCAGCCAATATCATTGCGGAAATCGTTTCTTACGCCATCAACACGGATGCCACCGATTTCGTTCTGCCCAACCCAGAGCGACAAGCTCAGTGCCTTCAAATGGCGTTAGACCGCGGCGGATTGACGCCAGACCGCATCAATATTGTGAGCACCCACGCCACCGGCACTAGCTCTGGAGATAGCCAGGAATGCATTGCCCTTCGCAACGTTTTCCAGGGATGCGACACGCTTCGTTTTAACAATACCAAGAGTTTCATTGGTCACGCGATGGGGGCGGCGGGCGCCTTGGAGCTGGCAGGAAACTTGCCAGCCTTTCAAGACAGGGTTTGCCATGCCACGATAAATGTGGACAATCTAGACCCAGAGTGTGCGTTGCCGGGCTTAGTAATTAACCAACCGCAGGAGCTGCCTCGCGTCGATTACATTCTGAATAATTCCTTTGGGATGCTTGGTATCAATTCTGTCGTTATTGTTCGGCGGTTTTGAATTTTCGTTCGTTTGAAACTAACTCACCTTCACTTTTAATCGGCTTCCTTCGCCCTTGTGCAATGCGCATTGAGGACGCCAGTCGGCCAGGAGCTTTGGATGACACCCGCGGAAATCCGTGACGAAATTTTGGACATTCTTAGTGAGATCGCACCGGATGAAGATCTGACCGTGATCGAAGACGACAAGTCGTTTCGTGAGCAACTGGAAATGGACAGCATGGACTTCCTAGACATCGTAATGGAATTGCGAAAACGGCACCGTGTCCAAATCCCAGACACGGAATACGGAAATCTCGCGAGTATGAGCAGTACCGTAACATACCTTGAGCCGAAGATGCGCGACATCGTTAACGCTTAGTTAGGGAGCGCGGACCCAGAATGGCAGAGTCGACTTTCATGGACAATCTCGCCAAGTACGTACCAGGATTTGGTTCTTATCGCTCGGAGCAGAAACGCCGAGACGATGATGCTGCGGTGCGAAAATACTTGGCGGATCGCTTGCAGGAATGCAAACGTGACTTGCAAACATTCATGACTCCTTTGGTCGATCAAGCAAATTTTGCAGCTATCACTCAAGGCGAAAAGTTACGAGAAAGCATTGAGAATACTCAATCAAGAATTCGATCGGCAATGGAGGGGTACTCATCTTGGTTTGAAAGCACCAAGATCGATGAGTCAAAGCTCAAGCAGGTCTTGGACCTCGATAACGATCTTGTAGGCGTGATCGATCGTCTGCAACATGAGATTGGTATTCTTGCATCAGCGGCTCCCGATTTTGCCGAAGCTCATGCTGTCGTAACGAATCTCAAAGATCGTTTTTCTCGCCGCAAAGAGCTCTTGTCGCGGTAGTTTGGTAGGGCTGAACTAGTCTGCTCTGAGAGGCCGTGATTTTTTTGAATCCGAAGAAAGTACTCGTCACACTCCGTGTGACGTTTCCTCAAAAACCAAAGGTTTTTGAACTGCGGACATCACGCGGAGCGTGATGGGTACTATAAAATCACATCCTCTGGGCGTGCCACCAGGCCCAAAACTAATTGAAATCATTCTTAAACAGCTAATCGAATAGGCGTTGGAAACTCCAGTACAAACTTCGTCCCGCGTCCGGCTTCGCTTTGGACTGCGATGCGTCCGCCATGTGCTTCAATAATTTTGCGAGCCGTCGGTAGTCCGAGTCCCGAGCCGCCATGCTTGGTCGAATAGAACGGTTCAAACATACGCATTGCTGTGATTTCGTCCATCCCGCAACCGGTATCGATCATCTCCATCGCAACGCCTCCAGGCACCGTGTAGGTGCGGACCAGCAACTCCCCACCGTCTGGCATGGCCTCAAGCGCATTCTTAACCAAATTAAGCAGTGCAGCTTGCAATGAGTCGCTGTGCAATTTTATGTTGGGAAGATTCGGATCGAGGTATTTTTGAAGCCGAATTAGAGAACGATCGGCTTGCGCTTGGTACAGAAGCAAAACCGACTCAATCTGATCGTTGAGCGAACCAGGTGTCATATCTAAATCTCGCATTCTCGCAAAACGCAAAAAGTCGCGAAGAAGATTATCTAAACGGTTGCACTGCTGCCGGATCATGTCAACTTTTGCAATGGCGCGTCGCTGACCTGGCCATTGGCTCTCCTCAAGTTCTTCACAGAGCAAGTCCGCGTTCATATGGATTACAGACAATGGATTCTTGATTTCGTGCGCCAATGAGCCAGCCAGCTCGGCCAATTCGTTGTACTGCCGACGCAGTTCGTCAGTCGTCTCTTCTTCGTCATTGGCTCGGAACTCGCCCATTGTGGCATGCTATTTAAGTAAGAGTTTCAGTGTGTGGGTGCAATGTCTTGACTAGCGCTTCGTCAGAGTCGAAAATTAGGGTTCCCAACATCACGCGGAGCGTGATGAGTACGTTCTCATCGCTCCGCGTGACAGTGCGCAGCATCGCAACCCGAAAACTAGTGTTTGACGCACCACTAGCGCTGAATTGTACACGCAATAGGCCAATGCAAAACACCCTTCATGGTGGTCCGGCTATCCTCATCCGGAACCGTTTTCTCTCAATGGATCTTGAAAACCAAGGAGTAAAACAGCGGCTTGGATCGCAGTATCTTTTTTGGCTTTACCGAGCATAAGGATGCGACCTTCAATTACAATTCTAAGCATCCGCTTGTATTTACAGCTCGCTTTTCGCGATGAAGAACCCCACGAAATGAAGAACATGGCAATCTGTAGGAGCTTCGCGCTTGCGTTTTCGCTCCTGGTTTTCTCAAGCATTTCCCTGGGTCAGCAAACCGCTGGGACGAAACCAGAGATCGGGATCCAAAATCATAAAACTGATGTCATCGCCATCCAAAATGCGATCGTAATCCCAGAACCTGGGAAGAAGCTAGAAAAAGCGTGTATTGTCATCCGAGATGGAAAAATCGTTGAAATTGGTGCAAACGTTACGCCGCCA
The DNA here is from genome assembly GCA_043744075.1 of Pirellula sp. Classification (GTDB taxonomy): domain Bacteria; phylum Planctomycetota; class Planctomycetia; order Pirellulales; family Pirellulaceae; genus JBKCUI01. Next base: position 46,287 of record JAYTVL010000500.1, read on the forward strand.
CCCGAGGCCAGAATCGTGGATCTGGCTGGTAAGACAGTTTATGCCGGCTTTGTCGACGCGGGACTCGAACTCGAAGTTCCACCGTTAGACGCCACCAAGGGGACGCCTCATTGGAATTCCGAAATCACTCCGGAACGCTCCATTTCAGAAGTGATTACTGCTAACGAAGCAGTGATGGCAAAACTAAGGAAAGCAGGAATAACGGCTGCTCTTTTTGCGCCACGTGATGGCATCATCAAAGGAACCAGCGCTGTTCTTCTGACCAGCAATCAAACTGCCGTCGACGCTCTCTTAAGAAATGACGTAGCGATGCATGTTCGGCTGACGGTCTCGAGGAGAGGACGAGACTCTTATCCTGGCAGCCCAATGGGTGCCGTTGCACTTGCTCGACAGACATTTCTCGATGCACAGTGGCACACCCAAGCATGGCAAACGTATCGTTCTCAAATCGGCATCGAAAAGCCAGAGGTAAATACCGCACTCGAAGCCTTGAGCCAACATATGTCAGCCGGCAAGTTTGTGATGTTTGATGCACTGAACGAACAGTACGCATTGCGAGCCGATTCATTTGGCAAAGAGTTTGGATTGAATGTCATTCTAAAAGGATCAGGCCAGGAATACCAATTGCTGGACAAGATTGCAAAGCTGAATCGAACGATTGTCGTTCCAGTTAACTTTCCAAAACCACCTAACGTCTCGTCCGCCGACTTGGCACTCGACACGGAGTTAGAGGAGCTAACGCACTGGGAACTTGCCCCCGAGAATCCTGGGCGTCTTGCCAAAGAAGGTGTCAAAATCGTCTTGACGTCAAGCGGCCTAAGCGACCCTGGCGAATTGGTGCCACAGATACGCAAAGCCATCGCTCGCGGACTCGACAAGACCACAGCCATTCAGGCGATTACAACTTCGCCAGCAACCCTACTCGGTATCGACCACGAATGCGGCGCGATCAAACCAGGAGCTTGGGCGAATTTCGTCGTTACGAACGGCGACCTTTGGGAAGACAAAACAAAGATCGAAGAGGTTTGGGTTCGTGGCGAACGACCAGCGGCAGCTTACAAAGTTGAAACCAGCATCGACGGAAAGTGGCAAGTCACTCTGAGTCCAGGCACCGCCACAATTGAAAATCGACCTTCGCAACTTTTCCTGACGGTGGCCGATTCGACTAAGAAGATATCTGGCAGCCTTTCGTTGCTTGAAACACCGAAAACGGTTTCACCAGAATCGAAAGCCCCTGCCAAAGATTCGTCAGATAAGCCCCCCGAACCGCCCAAAGAATTAACCGAAAAGCCTGAGCCAGCTTCCGAAATCAAGAAAGGCGATGACAAGAAAAAGGCCGAGCAAAAAGGAATCGCCAAACTTAAAAGCCCGCGATGGGAGGATCGAACACTCACGGCTAGCTTCCCCGCATCTTCGCTTGTCGAAGGACAGACTGGTGTCGGTTTCCTTTCCTTTACACTTTTGCCATCAACGAATGCTGGATCGAATGAAATACTGGTCGGAACCATCCTGTGGCATGACGGTCAGCACCAGCTTGTCTCTGCCGTTCGCAAACTGCCGGAACAGGACGAAAAACCGTCAGAGAAAAAGGAAGACTCCAAGGAGGCATCCAAAGAAAAGTCTGCGAAACCAATTCTCTCGGCGGTTCAATATCCGCCGGGTGTCAATGGCCGAATTGGCTTACCAATACAGTCTGAAAACATTGTGTTCAAAAACACGACAATTTGGACCAGTGGCCCTGATGGAGTTCTCAAAAACACCGACTTGATCGTACACCGTGGCTTGATTCAACAAATCGGAAAGGAGCTTGCTGTTCCTGACGGCGCGACCGTAATCGACGCTTCAAAATGGCAGCTTAGTCCAGGTCTTATTGATTGCCATTCTCACATGGCCACCGACAGCGGAATCAACGAATCAACTCAAGCCGTAACGGCAGAGGTTCGCATTGGCGACTTCATCGATGCCGGTGACATCAACATTTATCGCCAACTGGCTGGCGGGCTAACCTCGGCAAATGTATTGCATGGTTCTGCCAATCCCATTGGAGGCCAAAACCAAGTGATCAAACTTCGATGGGGAGGAACCTATGACGATTTGAAATTTGCTGACGCACCGGCAGGAATTAAGTTCGCACTCGGCGAAAACGTAAAGCAAAGCAACTGGGAAGGGCCCAAGACCCGCTACCCTCAAAGTCGAATGGGCGTTGAGCAATTGTTTCGTGATCGCTTCAACTCCGCCCGCGAATACGACGCAGCATGGAAGAGATGGAATAAAGCGAAAACGGGATTGCCGCCGCGACGTGACTTGGAACTCGATGCAATCGCCGAAATACTTCGCGGTGAGCGCTGGATCCATTGCCATAGCTACCGACAAGACGAGATCTTGGGCCTGCTGCGTGTTCTCGACGAGTACAACATCAAGATCGGATCGTTGCAGCACATCCTCGAGGGCTATAAAGTTGCAGACGCGATAGCCAAGCACGGCGGGACTGCTTCTACGTTTTCTGACTGGTGGGCATTCAAGTTCGAAGTCTACGACGCGATACCTTATAACGGTGCGTTGTTGCACAATCAGGGCGTAAACGTTTCGTTCAATTCGGATGACGCGGAATTGGGCCGACACATGAATCACGAAGCTGCAAAGGCAATCAAATACGGTGGAGTTGAACCAACGGAAGCACTGAAGTTTGTCACACTCAACCCAGCCAAGCAATTGCGGATTGACGCTCAGGTCGGGTCCTTAGAAGTCGGCAAACATGCCGATATTGCGGTGTGGAATGGCTCGCCCCTGTCGACTCTTTCGCGATGCGAACAGACTTGGATCGACGGCCGAAAGTACTTTGATCGCCAGTTGGATTTGGAGACACGCAAGCGAGATTTTGCACTGCATCAGTCGTTGGTGCAAAAGATCCTAGACAGTGGCGAATCGGCGGGCGAAAAGAGCTCGCTTGCAGACGACCCGTCGCGTCTATGGCCAAACCACGACGAGTTTTGCCATCACCACGGTCACGACGAACACGACGATGCGAATCACTAGCGCGGATTATTCATAACCCGAAGCGTAAGCGAGGGACAAGCAGTGTATCCCTCGCTTACACTTCGGGTTGCGAAAATCAGACTGCTTTTTGAGATATGCGTCCAAAAGTGGCATGGGCGTCTCGCCCATGAAAACACGGGCGAGTCGCCCGTGCCACGCAATCACATACATGCCACAAAGTCCCAAACAAAAACCAATTTACCTACAAATGAAAACTGTCATCGCAATTGCCTTGTGGACTTTGATCACCTCCAGCCTCCTTGCTTCAGACCAAGTTCCTGGTGCCCCTCAAAAACGCCCCATCATCATTCGCAACGCCATTGTACATACAGTCTCCGGTGAGACAATTCAAAATGGCTGCGTCCTATTCAAAGAAGGAAAGATCACCGAGGTCGGAGTTAATCTCTCCTTTCCCGGTGATACGGAAGCCATCGATGGCAAAGGCAAACATGTTTATCCCGGATTAATGGAATCCTATTCGAGCATTGGACTCGTTGAGATCGATTCGATACGGGCGTCGGTCGATACAACGGAAATTGGCAGTCTCAATCCCAATGTTCGGGTCGCGGTAGCATTCAATCCCGATAGTGAAGCCATTCCTGTAGCTCGTGCGAATGGAGTACTCACGTCGGTGACGGCCCCCAACGGCGGACTAATTTCTGGACGAGCCGCCGTGATGTCTCTCGATGGTTGGACTTGGGAGGGCATGTCGCTCTTGCCAGATGCGGCCATGGCTGTAACATGGCCGCGATTTGCGGCTGCACCGCGAGGTAGGCGTGGCGGTGATGCTGAAACCGCTCCCGTAACCGACAATGATAGGCTTGGACCTCTGCATGATCTACTGCGAGAAGTCAAGGCATATGCGGCTGCCAGAGCGGTCTCGCCAAAAGTCCAACCGGTCGACTTAAGACTCGACTCAATGGTTTCCGTTGTTGAAGGCAAAATGCCTATGCTTGTTCAAGCGAATACAACAAAGCAGATTCAAACCGCGATCGCTTTTTCCAAGCAATACAACTTGAAATTGATTTTGATGGGCGGTGCGGATGCAATGCAGTGCTTGAATCTAATTCAAGAGTCCAAAGTGCCAATCGTTGTTTCAAGCGTATATCGACTTCCAAGTCGACATGACGCTGCCTATGACGCTGCATACACGCTACCAGCTCAACTCCAAGAAGCAGGAATACTGTTTTCGATTGCAAGCGACGGGAGGTTCGGAGCATCCAATCTGCGCAATTTGCCCTACCACGCTGCTACGGCCGCTGCCTTCGGTCTAACGGAGGAGCAAGCGATACGTTCCATTACCCTTTCACCCGCCGAGATTTTCGGCGTATCGAATCGCATTGGATCTTTGGCCGTTGGTATAGACGCGACGTTGATCCTTACGGACGGCAATATCTTAGAAACACCAACGCAAGTCATCAAAGCTTTTATTCAAGGACGCGCGGTCGATTTGTCGAGCAAACATACTCAACTGAATGAGAAGTACAAAGCAAAATATAGGCAATAAGACGTGCGGTAGTCTGAATACTACGTAACACGACGCACTAGTGGTCTGGGACAGCTAAAGAT
>JAYTVL010000501.1:0-1207 GCA_043744075.1 Pirellula sp.
TCCTCAATTTTCAGCCCGCTCTTGAGTGTTTTGAAATACAACTCCACGCTCCATCGCTTGCAGTATCCATCGAGTACCGACTCCATTTCTTCGACGGTCTGGACGGGAAGCGTTGTGAACAGAACCCAGCGAACCGGAGCTTCACCTTCAGGAGGATTCTCTTCCAATGCCTCAACGACGTTGATCGTTACTGGTTCGAGATTGCCTCCGCCTGCGCGACGTGGTCCGGCGATCGTGACCGTGATGGCTCGGATTCGTAGTATGGTTTCACGCGAGGTTCGGGCCTGACGGCGTACGCGTTTTTTATCGTCGGGTAACGCTGGAGCCTCACGTCCAGCAATGCGGACCGTTCGCGTGCTTCGCCATTGGGCTTTAGATAATGCTTCATCAACAGACGCCGCTACGATGCTCTGCCCAGTGGCCGAATCGGTTGCAGAACTAATCAAATGAGGGTGACATTGCCGAATGATGAAGTCGCAATTGTCTGGTAAATCGCTGGCTTGACAAAGCAATTCCCCAATGTCTGACTCACTATCGGAGACGATGACGAAGTTCGTTCCAGGAAGGCTTCGGGCAAGTTGTTCGCCACTTTGCATCATCTCCAACCAGCGGCAACTTTCCTTTTCCTCAAAGCAAGCTCGTTTCCTTTCGGCAGTACGCTCTTTGGCGGGAACTTCGAGTGATTTCGGATCACGCGTCCAAATCACTTGGTCGACTGCTCCCAATGGCAAACCGTTGTCGGTGATCGCGTAAAGTGGATGATAAAAAAAGCCCTGTCGCTTATCAGTACCTAACGGTCCGGCACCTTGGACGCGTTGATTGGGCTTGGTCAGGTCGACGTCGGTGGTGTCTTGGACAAGATAGACCCGCGAATGCTTGGCGCATCTTTCACGAGCGGATTGATTGTGTTGGGAGAGGATTTGATCCATGCTAACCTTCGGGTTGTCGACCAAGCGGTAGGTGGCTTTGAGGTCGGCTTTAGATCTCGCTCGATCAGGCGTCGATTCGCCAATGCGAGCCGCCTGCGAGATGCATAGCTTTAACCGATAATCCAACCGTTTGTCACCGAGCTGAATACCTTGAAACTCAGTTTCCACCCAATCTAAGACCATTTCAGCCATCATCCATGAAAGCGTGACACAAAAAAGCTAGCAATCGCATTTTGCCGCCTTCATGGCAAGATCAAACTTGTGGGGTATAAAATGGC
>JAYTVL010000502.1:0-13633 GCA_043744075.1 Pirellula sp.
GAGAATCGCATGGAACTGGAAAAGCATTTTATCCTAATGCAAATCGATTGGATTCGGGACGAGAAAGCCGAAGCGATCATGGATCGATACGGAGTTACACGCGAACAAGCCCCCAATTTGATCGGCGTTCTCGTGAATAAAGAAGGGGTATTGCTTCAGGATACGACTGGTGAGTCGCCGTACAAAGCATTGCAGCCTTCGCAGTTCCTTGATCGGGATCGAATTGGTGCTTTGATGAAGGCTGCAACCAAACCAATTGACTCATCGCAACTAAAGGATTGGATTGATTCGATGTAGGTGTGGGCGTTCACGGAGAATAGAACAACTGTCCTCAATTGTTCCTGTTCTGCGATGGACGAGCAATCAATTGAGAACAATGTTTTTCCACGAGGCAAGCCAACGTGGAAGGAATTGTCCTCAATTCCTTCGGTGGCTGCGCGGGCACGGGAATTGAGGACAATTCCCGCCACGATGAATGACGCCAATCACACGCGCCAGCGTGTCAGTTGCACTTCGTCTAATTCGACACCAAGCCCCGGACCAGTTGGAATCCGTGCTCGAGGCGGCCCCAAGTCTAGCGATTCGGTTATCAAGTCACCGTCGTGGTAAAAAGGGCCGATGGTGTCGGCTGGAAAACTGTCCGTATCCACCTCTGGAAATGCGGCAGCAACGTGCAGCATTGCGGCTGTGCCGATTCCCAACTCCAAGTTGCTACCGATCGTGCAACGCAGTCCTGCCGCTTTGGCCACGGCAATAATCTCCGCTGTCGCAGCAATGCCCCCATGCTTACCGGGATAAATGCTGAAGATATCAGCAGCGCGATGCAAACTTAGTTGCCAAGCGTCCTGCAACGTAAAAACACTTTCGTCTGCCATAATCGGCGCCATGGTTTCGCGTCGCAATTCCGCCATCGCCACTGGATCTCCCGGCGGGATTGGCTGCTCGGCAAGAAGGAGATTCACATCTTCCAACGCTCGCAGACAATATTTGGCCTGCTGAATTGTCCAACCGCAATTGGAGTCGATCGTCATTTGCATTTCCGGGCCAGCCACCTCTCGTACTGCACGCACACGATCGATATCCGTTGCGGGATCGAGCCCGGTTTTTACTTTCAAGCAGGATACGTTGAGTGCAAGATGTTGCTCAGCCATTTCCCGAGAGCCCGCCACGTCCCGAGCCCAAATGACAAGTTTGATGCGCACAGATTCTCGCACCTTGCCACCTAGAAGCTGATAAACAGGTAATCCAACAGCCTTGCCGGAGATATCCCACATAGCCATCTCCACGGCAGCTTTCGTAAACGGATTCAGTTTGATGATGAAGTCCATCGCACGTCGAATCAAAGATATGTCTCGTGGATCCTTTCCAATAATGGCTGGAGCAATGTAGTCTTTGATCGCTGAGACCGTACCAGCTTGCGACTCACCAGACCACAAGCACGAAATCGTAGCTTCGCCCAGCCCCATGATTCCCTCGTCCGTATAAACGCGGACGATAACGTAGGGGCTGGTCACGTGTTCTCCGTGAGCCGTCTTGGCGGTCATTCCCTTTTTCAACGGGACACAAACGGGAATGGGTTCGACACGCGTGATCTTCATACGCTATTCCAGGAAACGAGCAAAAACATTGTGTGTAATTTGGGAAATATTAGGGTCAACGGGTAACGAAGCGCAATAATTGATCGATCCCACCGAGAAAACTTGACCGCCACTTGGAGTATCAAAAATCACCATTTCCGCGCCTCCATCATTGACATTCAATCCTTTCGCCAAATGAATTACGTTAGAAGGCGAGAATTCGGAGACTTTGTCTGTTTCGTGCCCCGATGCGCCACCAGGACAGCGTCGATGTAGACTCTGTTCGCCAAAGCTGTCGCCGTTTTTCAATCCGGTCCTGGCAAATATCCAGTGCGATGCGTCCAACACGCGATAAGGTGCTCCTGTCATTGCTCCGGTGGGAGTGAACACAACGCCCAGAAGATTAGCTTCGGATTCGTGCCGCACGGCGAATCGACTGTCATGACCGTTCATCCCGCTCCGCCACAAACTTTTGATCGCTGTATTTAAACAAACCATTGCACCTGAGGAGTCGATCTCGACCTCGCAGTTTAGTCCGTTTCCCCCCAAATAAATCAATCGCCCCCCTTCAGCAAAGACCCATCGCTTGACCCTGTCGTACATTTGGCGAGTCCAGTACTCCGGATGTACTGCCGTTACTAAAACTCGGTACGCCGACAAGTCCAGTGTACCATCGTGTAATTGTGTCTCAGCATAGTAGTCGTATGCAATTCCATGCTGCTCTAGCCAGCCCAACAATCGCCACTCAGCAGGGGCCAAGTGACAGGCCTGACGGCCTTCGATCGGATCCGAAATTTGCTCTTCGAAATCGATATGGTTAAAAGGCTCCGGTCGTTCGAATGACAACGGGGCGTAACTCTTATAACACCAAGTGCCGTGGTCAGGATCAAGATAGCGTCGAAGTTCGCACCGAGAGTTGACAGTCGGTGTCGGTGGCAGTTGGTCCGCGTGAATGTAGTTGCTCCGCCCGCCGAATGGATTGTATGCATTCCAATTGATGTTGGAGGCCAGAACCGCCATCTGCTCCGTTGGCTTGACAGGAGCAACGATCCATGGAAACGAAAATCTCAATCCTGAATTGGTTCTTGCGCGAAAGTAGTACAGTCCACTTCGTGAAGGTGCCTTAACCAATTGCGAATGAACGGAACCTATGTAACCGACTTTGTTCCATTCAACTCCAGTTTGAGTATAGTCACCGTCTGGAGTGACCTGCATCGTTGCACGCGGCCCGTGTTCGTCATGCCACCCTAAGCCGAGTACAAACTCAGGTTTCGAACCGTAACGCCACAACTCCAAGTGATACTGCTCAACTGCATGGACTCGAAATTCGGATTCTTCCCCGGCACGAACCCATTTTGGCCAGACGTATCCGAGCAAGCCGTCCGACAACATTCGAAACGCATGCGGAGCTTCAAGTGGTACGTTAACTTGAGAAAACTTGGCACCGTAACCAGGCTTTTGAATCACGACACGGTAGGAACCCGCCGGCAAGTCCAAGTAGACTGAGCCGCTGGCTCGGGAGCGGGTCTCCCAGCTTCGGCCCGCGATGTCAATAAATTCAAGACAAACGTCTGCAAGGGCGACATACTGCTGATCGCTGACATATCCAATCAACATTGAGGCTGCAACCTTATACTGTGTGGCAATATCAAAACCGTAAAGGAACTGAATTTACAAGAAGTTGAACTCGCTTGCTTGGAATCCGCTAGAATCCATCAACTCTTTTCAAAAGTAATGCGGCAGGACTGAATCGTCTGGAAGTAGATTGGGACCATTGTCCCGATTATACGGCAGTACGGGACAATGGTCCCATCCTACCGTAAAATGTTCCCGCCGCTCGCATAAACAAAGCCATGATTTCTGAGTCCAACCAACGAGTTGAGTCGTCAACGAATATAGAACCAAAGTTCGGTTCCAATTCTGAACGGCCAACGCGGTCGCGTATGGTGGTGGCATTTTGGCTTTGCTCGATGGCAGCGATTTTGTACTTGGATCGAATCTGCTGGGCAAAAGCAGCTCCCTCCATCAAAGCAGAGTTCGACTTGACTAATACGCAGTTGGCCTATTTGGCTATGGCTTTTCAAGTCGCTTATGGGCTTTTTGAAATCCCGACAGGACGCTGGGGAGAGTTGATCGGCGCCCGCCGCGTCCTGACCAGAATTACGATTTGGTGGTCCATTTTTACGGCCATGACTGGAGCGGGATTAGGGTTTGTGTCTTTGTTCGTTGTTCGTTTCCTGTTTGGGGTCGGAGAGGCGGGAGCGTATCCGAATGCCGCGAGAGTCCTGACGCGATGGTTTCCAGCGAACGAACGTGGGCGCGTTCAAGGAATCATGTTAAGCGTATCGCTGTTTGGAGGAGCGATTGCTCCCACGCTGGCTGCCGTATTGATCGATGCGGTTGGATGGCGCTGGACCTTCGTCTTGTTTGGATCGCTCGGGTGCATTTGGGCGGCTGGATTCTGGACGTGGTTTCGAGATACTCCCGACACACATTCGCGAGTGAATTCAGCAGAATTGAAGCTGATTCGCTCCGGCGGCTCAACTGTTGCTCCGACAACGCACGAGGCAGTGCCCTGGCGGAACGTCCTCATGAATCCTGGGATATTCATCCTTAGCCTGATTATTATGTGCAGTTCTTTCAATTCGTATTTCTACTTCACGTGGTTCTCATCTTATCTTGAGTCCGCACATGGTATTGGTAATACAAAATCGGGATTGCTGACGTCGCTAGCTTTGTTCGGAGCCGCGGTGGGTGTATTGTTCGGCGGAGTAATTTCGGACAGAATGATGCGAGGCTCAAGCAAAGTGGTTCGCAATCGACGTGTATTCTGTTCCTGTGCATTTTTCGCGAGCGCTGTAACGTTATGGCTTGCAGTTAGAGCTGATTCCGTCGAGGGCCTATCAATTTTAGCGGCTCTCTCGTGTTTCTTTATTCAGTTGACGCTGCCGACATGGTGGTCGTCAGCGATCGAACAGAGTGGCAAGCACGTTGGTCCTCTGTTCGGGCTGATGAACATGATGGGAACGCTAGGTGCCTTGGCATCGCAGTGGTTCGTGGGAGTATTCGCCGATTGGCAGAAAGACCGTGGACTCTCCGGACGCGACCAATGGGATCCGATGTTTCAAATCTACGTTTGCATTTTATTCATCGGAGGCGTCTGTTGGCTACTTTACCGCAAGGAACCAATATAGCAATGGGCTGCTAGCGCCTCGACAACGTCGATTTTGTGGGTAGTGGATCTTGTTAAAGATCCTTGCGGCGTAGGATCTTTAACAAGATCCACTACCAACTACCTACTCACAAAATCAATGTGGCCGCAGCACTTGCCTGTTGCGAAAACGTATTTCCTCACAGGCCAGAAGCCTATGCTACGATCAAGCGGTTCGATCGCGATCAAGTCGAAGCGAGAATGTGGCCGCAACATACCATTGCTTGCATACTTGCAAAGCATTTGGGTTACCATATCGTTGCTAGCAGCGAGCATCGGCGAAACAAGTAACAGATCAGTCGCTATTCCCCCCTTCTAAAGGTCCACAGGCTGGATGCCCAATTCCAAAACACTCTTGACAGCTGGCTGCTTCCTGGCTTTTTTCGCTTTTGGATTCATCGATAATTTGAAAGGCCCAGTTCTGCCAGAATTGTTGCGTTCCGAGCAGCTTAGTCTTAGCCAGGGCGGTACGATTCTTTTTGGGGCATACATAGGCTTTATCATTGCAACCCTTGTCACAGGGGTTTTAGCCGATGTGATTGGCAATCGACAAGTGCTTTTGCTCTCGGGGATATGTTTGTGCGCTGGTTTGATAGGCGTCAGTCTTGCCAATTCCTATGCGATATTGATTTTGATGATGAGCGTCGTTGGGTTGGGCTTGGGAGCCATTGAATTGGGGGCAAACGGGCTGATCGTAGAATTGCATCGCGAAAATCCTGGCCGCTATCTCAACTTGTTAGCAACCTTTCATGGTACAGGTTCGTTTTTAGTTCCGTTGTATGCTGCATGGCTTATCAACTTTGGGGTTGGATGGCAAAACATCTTTTTGTCCTCTGTGTTGCTGTCAGCTATTTTAACACTTGTCTTTGTCGTTGCACCCGCTAGCGAAGTGATAAAGTTACCCCAAGTCGCATGCTTGAAGTGGTCGGAAATTCTTCGCGTTGGATTCGCGGGCGAAATGGGGTGGTACTATCTATTAATAAGCTCTTACGTTGCAGTAGAGCTCGGTCTAGCGGCATGGCTTATGGAATACCTGCAGCAAATTCGTGGTCAGACCGTTGCTCAAAGTTCGTTAACCCTTTCGGGCTTTTTTGTAATGATCATGTTGGGACGATTCTTCGGTAGCTTCGTCGTCGAGTATTTGGGTTATCTGAAAGTTGTTGGGGCATCGTTACTTGGTGGACTGGCCTGTTTGGTAGTAGGGATCTTGGGTCCCGATTCAATGATTCCTGCATTGCCAATTTCGGGTGCATTTTTTTCAATTGTTTTTCCAACCATAACTGCCGTCGTTACAGGCATGCACAAGGAAAACGTGGGAACGGTTTTGGGAATACTCTTTACCTTTGGCGGCATAGGCGGAGCGGTGGGGCCGTGGACCGTGGGAGTCGTAAGTCAGTCGCTAGGTTTGGAAGTGGGAATCTGTTCGACCATTGGTTTTTCCGCAGTTTCACTCTTGACGCTGCTGGTTTTGATTAAGCGCAGAGTACATACCGGCGGTACAGAATCGGTCGCGAAGCAACCCTTGTCTTAAACCATGCCCGCACGGATTCCTTTATTCTGGATTGACTTCAACAATTGGCTCAAAGAGTCCGTCCTGACTAGAAAATCGTCCAGCGTAGAATTCCGTGTTGAGATGCAAACCCATTACCGTTCGCCTTGCACATGGCGTTAGCGATCGATAAAAAATCCACTGATCGCGATTCACTTGAACACGATAGGCCTCCGCAATCTCTCGTGGCTGGATTTTTAGCTCTTCAGCTATTGTCAGTTGACGCCATGTGTATGCAGGTGTATTCGCTATTCCTCGAAGCGAAACAACTAAGGGATTGTAAAGATTCTTTGCTGTAGCATCGCACTGCAAGGAGAGTACGGATTCACTGCAAGCCATCCGACCGTGGGTTGGCGACCGGCGCCATTCCGGCATTGCGACAGGAAGCAGTAACGCTGCGGTTTCATTTTCGTTTCCAGTCCTAACCAGTTTACCTTCGTTGGTGTTTGGTTCAGAACGAAGCTCCATGTCATTCGGAACAGTCCAAGTTGATTTCACGGACCACTGTCCAGCGGCTTGAGCAATCAAGGCATCAGCGAAATACACGACACCTTCGTCGCGCATGAGCATCACCTGCCGCTGGATTTTGCACACACCCTCAACTTCACACTCCAGTTCGAGGTAGTCTACGTCGTCATCAGTAAACCAGCAGACTTCCTGCCAAGAAACATCTGTTTGAAGCGGTTCTTGATTTCTTAGAATTTCGACATCCCAGTCACCGCTCATGATGCGTTGACCATCGTTGCCAATCACGTCAAGCCAAATCACATCGGTCGAGAAATCAACAGCCACGCGGCAGCCACGTTCTCGCCAAGAACGTCGCATCGTGGCGATCGAGTTCTTTTCCCAATAGTGACTGTAACTTGGCAATGAAACGTCCAACGTCACGTCCTTTCGGAGTTTGGGCGGTTTCTCGCCGATTGCTTTGCCGATGCTATCCGGCAATGCGCAAGCAGTTGCTAATTGCAACTTCTTGTTCCTGCCAGCAAGTTGATTCAGCTTCAACCAGAATTCTTCGTCGAGCGACGTATCGTCCCGATCAAATAGCAGTTGTCGTCCCTCCGCATCGCTTAGTGCCAAGCACGCGATCGCAAGCTTCGAAAGTGCTTTCCGCTGAGGCGGATACCATTTGCGAGCTCCAACGGCATCAGCAGACCATCGGCAACGCATTACGCAAGCGAGCAACGCGCGAAGATCCTGTCCGCCACGTGCGAGAAAACTTTGTGGATTTTCTGTCGATTCCTCAAGCAGAAGAGCAATTCGATTGAGAGTCTCGCTAACGATGCGATCTTTCCCACCTAGGTGGGAAAGATGCTTCGCAAGAGCCAAAGGCACTTCGCAGGACCAGACAATCCACGGAAAAAGTCCATCGATAGGACCTTTCTCCCAGGCTCGGTCAACCTGCGTTAAAGCGCACTGCAATACTTCCAACCAAAGGGCGGGCGGGATGCTTCGTCCAACTTCGGGCAGTGCATGAATCCAACCGGCACAGGCTAATGCCACGTAAGGGTCATGCCCCGCTTTCGGTAGTTGCTGAGATATCCATTTCCCTATTTTCGTTGCGCTCGCGGTTTGCAAGGCATTCGCTTCTCGATCGGTAACATTGGATGGTTTCGACTTGCCGCGTCCTTTCGACTTCCCAGCCCTTTCTTGGGTTTGAACCACTGAAGAGCCACCGAACAATTCCACCAAATCATTCAGATATTCCTGACGACTGTTGTTTTCCACATCCCAAATGCCGGTTCCCCACATCGACGCACGGAGATATTCCTGGACTCCCACTTCGGCAGGCTTGATTTTCGTTTGCGGTTCGCGAACAGGCAAAGAAGCCTGTAGGATCGCGACATTTTCTTTACAAAGCTGCTTGAGCCAAACACTTGCAGAAACTTCCTCCTCGGATGTTTCGGATTGTTTCATTTGCCTGGCACGATGCTTGGGCTTTACCCAGTCCATAGGTCACTCGTCGACGTTAGCGAATAATGATAAGATTGCTCCATTGAAATGCGACGAAGCCTAAGCAACCTGCATTTGAGGATTGAACGCCAATTGTTGTTCCAGAATTTCAAGATGCAAGTGTTCAGAGCGTGTTTCTTTGGAACAGTTTAGAAATAAAAAAAATTCGAATTTTAGGTATGGACTTTTGCGTCCCGAGTTCGTCGAAAAAGCGGTTTGCTATAAGCGGTCTAATACAAGGACTCGAAGTCACGTGTTTCCTGAGAAATCCTGGTGTATACGGAGTTTTGGAATTGCTATCGCGTTTGCATTTGCGATGTGCAGCGCTGTCTTGTTGCGATGTTCGGCAGATGATAGTTGGAAGAATACGGCGGAACTACAAAAGCTGATTGTGGAACGCTTTGACGAACCAAAAGACTGCAAGCTGCTAGATCGCGAAAACAGAATCTGGATCAATCGTGACGAACAAGTAGTGATTTTGGATGGATATGTTGCTCAACGCGAAGTTCCATTGGAGATGTTTGCTTGTCCAGTTGGTACGAAAGAACATGAGTCTGTTGTCGCGGTTTTAGCGCGATCCTATCTCGTTCATACCGGACTGTTGACAATCAATGCGAAACCGGGAAGCACGGCGACCTTCGAGCCATTCAAACCCGCAAAAGGTACAACCGTTCGAGTTTATGTATTATGGCTTGATTCGTCCGGTAAAAACCAAGGAACACTTGCTCAGAATTGGATTCGCCGATCAGGCACTATGAAATCCATGTACTGGGACTGGGTTTTTGCAGGCAGTAAATTCCACAAAGATGAAGATGGCAAAGAACATTACCTCGGAGACAGTGGCGAGCTGATATCCGTTTCCAACTTCGCGACTTCTACTATGGACGTTGCCGTTCGAAGCGAACAATCCAACGCCAGCCTGATTTTCGAAGCGTTTACAGAACGTATTCCGCCAAAGTACACGCCAGTTCGACTCGTATTAACCTTGACAGATGAACTGCCATTTGGAAGCTTTGAAACAGATTCGGACCATTCCAAAGAGAACAAAGTTGAGCCGAAATACCTGTCCGCAAAAGTCCCGGACAATATCATGCAATTTTTGGCCTCAAAACCTGTCGCAGATTTGAATCCCAAAACGACGAACAACAAACCTTCCAAGAGCTCGCCACCGAACGCCAAAAAGTAGATTAACACAGTATGCAACAATTAGGATTCGGTGATCGGCTTGCAGAGTCGGTTCAATCCAAGAAAAATCCGGTTTGCGTCGGACTCGATCCAAGACTCGAACAGCTTCCAGATGGAATTCGTGTCGATGGTACAGCATCATTTGAATACCATGCCAATGCTTTCGAAAGATTTTGCCGCGACGTCATCGACGCGATTTATGATTTGGTTCCCGTCGTCAAGCCACAGAGTGCGTTTTTCGAGGAGTTGGGCCCTTACGGTGTCCTTGCCCTGGGGCGTGTTTGCGAATACGCCTCGAGCAAAGGCCTAATCGTAATCATGGATGCCAAACGCAATGATATCGGTTCAACGGCTGCTGCTTACGCCAAAGCCTACTTGGGGGCAAACGGCCAGAGCGCATGGGGGACGGATGCGCTAACCGTCAGCCCGTATCTGGGGTCGGATACGTTACAACCATTCGTCGAGCAGTGTACCGCAACTGGTGCTGGCATCTTTGTTTTGGTAAAGACCTCCAATCCTGGCAGCGGTTTTTTGCAAGATCTTTCCGTTGACTCTATGTCGATTTCGGATCGCGTTGCGGACTATGTTCAGTCGCAGTCCGTTTTAACGGCTTCATCGCCAAACGGATACGGTTGTGTTGGTGCGGTGGTCGGTGCGACTTATCCAGAGCAGTTACAAGCGATGCGAAAGCGAATGCCCAACGCGTGGATACTAATTCCTGGATACGGAGCCCAGGGAGGCTCTGCTTCAGATGTTGTGCATGGCATGGACGAACAAGGCTTAGGAGCGATCGTCAACAGCTCACGCGGCATTATCTTTGCCTATGAAAACGCCAAGTACAAAGGTCTGAGCAGCTGGCAGTTGGCAGTCGAAAACGCAACGAAAGAAATGATCATGGCTCTGCATGATGCTAACCGTTTTAAAGTAACCTTACCTTAAAAAGTCGGTTACGACTAATAACCCAAGCGCAAACAGCGGAATGTATGTCAAGCTGCGCGTCGCAAGTACATCAACGATATGCAAACGAGAGCCTGCCAACCAATCCATTCTCTCTGTCGAATGATGGAATTGATGGAATCGCCAAAGATACGGGTTTTTGTGAAACGCTCGGTGGATCCAATATTGGAATAAGTCCGTGACCAGCAATAAGAGTGATGGAAACCGATATTGCACCCAATCGTTTTCGTTGCCTCAACGTCATACTTAGCAATCCAAGGACGAACCCAACGACAAGAATCAAGTGCAATAATCCTCTGTGGAGTTCTACGCTCGGTGTGCACTGGACCTGCAACGTGATCCGCTTTTAAGGGCTAAGCCTTCGGGAGTCGTTGTCGTTATTAGTCCATGGAACTTTCCGATCGCTATTCCTTGTGGTGGTATCGCGGCAGGTTTGGCGGTGGGAAATACTGTTATTCTAAAGCCTGCATCAGATACTGCGTTGCCCGCCTATCTCATGTGCCAGTGCTTTTGGCGAGCAGGCGTACCGCGCGAGGCGTTGCAATTTGTTCCGTGTAGCGGGGCAATAGCGGGTCAGCACATGCTCGGGCGGCCCGAGATTGCGAGAGTCATTCTCACGGGTGGGACCGAAACCGCATTGAGCATCTTGGAAAGAACGCCGACATTAAAATTGTTGGCAGAAACTGGTGGCAAGAACGCGACGATAGTCAGCGGACTTAGCGATCGCGACTTGGCCATCAAGAACGTCCTGCATAGCGCTTTCTCACACGCCGGCCAAAAATGCAGCGCAACTTCGCTGCTGTTGCTCGAAGAAGAAGTATACGAATCCGCTGACTTTCGTGAACAATTGGTCGACGCCGTCTCAAGCCTTCGAGTCGGTTCCGCATGGGACTTGTCGACCAAGGTGGGGCCATTGATCCGACCACCGACTGGCGATTTGTTGCGAGGGCTCAAAGAGTTGGAAACTGGGGAGAGTTGGGCGATCATGCCAACTCAAATTGGCGACAATCCATGTTCTTACTCACCTAGTGTGAAATGGAACACGACTGCGGGCAACTTCACCCATATGACCGAGTTGTTTGGACCGGTCCTTGGAGTCATGAAATTTCGACGGCTTCAGGAAGCAATTCAGATGGTCAACGCAACCGGTTTTGGACTGACTAGCGGACTGGAATCGCTTGACGACCGGGAGCAAGAAATCTGGCGAGAGTCCATTCGAGCTGGCAATCTATACATCAATCGTCCGACCACGGGCGCCATTGTGCTTCGACAGCCGTTCGGGGGAATGGGCAAGAGTGCATTCGGTCCAGGTGCAAAGGCAGGCGGTCCCAACTATGTTGCAACTCTGATGTCGTTTGAAGATTCGGAATTGCAATCTTCGGCACCAACCGCAGGGCAAAGACCAGAATCGAGCGCTCTATTGGGCTTCTGGGAAAAGCTGGATCAATCGAGTCGGTTGCTTTTGGACTTACCTGGTTCCACCGCCATGCATATTTCGCAACTTCGAAGTGCGCTCGTATCCTATGATCGATTTGCCAATGAGGAAATTCTCATAGAGCACGATCACTTTCAATTGCTAGGCCAAGACAACCACCGACGGTACTTGCCTGCCTCATCGCTGCGAATTCGGGTTCATAGCGACGACAAGCCCTTGGATATCGCCGCTCGTTGCGCCGCGGCCGTGGCCGCCAATTGCCGCGCGACGATCAGCCATCCGTCATCGATTCATGAAGCGACGATCGATGCTTTGGAGAACCTGACTTATGAATGGGCGGGCCGTATCGAGTTTTTGGAGGAGACGGACGAAGATCTGATCCTCGCCATTAATACTGGCCAAGTAATTCGATTGCGATATGCAGGTGAGAATCGAGTCCCTGAATCGGTTCAGCGAGTTGCCAATCGTCACCAGGTGTTTATTGCGGACCAGCCGGTTTCGATGCTCGGGCGCATTGAATTGCTTTGGTACGTGATCGAGCAAAGCATTTCGTTCGATTACCATCGCTACGGAAACCTTGGTCCTCGTTCAACCGAGAAGCGATCGGAACCGATCGTGTAGAACACCTGTCCTCAACTGTTCCCGAGGCTAATGCAGCTAATGCCGCCGAATTTATTTCGGCGGATTGTTACCATCACCCTAGACTGGAGAACGGTTTCTTTGGTCATTTATACTCAGCATAAGACGGCATCAGCCCATCTATCATGTCGTCGCTTGAAGACTTCGGCAACGTGTGCCAACAAATCCATGGGCTTTCGGGGATTTCTCATGGATTCAGCCTGCAGCCACTTCACGGCAAATCGGAATGCTACAAAGCAATTTCGCCGGCGATTCAATCGCACAAGTCGAAAAAAATTTCCGAAAAAGAAAAAATCTTTGAAAGAACTTCCTTTTCGTCGGATACCTGAATTAAACGCCAAGCGTGGCCAATTCAAAAACTTTGTGGCAAGGAGAAATGAAAATGCAACGAGAAAAAGTGTATTCCGATTTTCAAAAGATTGAATATAACATTCTCCGATTTCGAGGTAGAAGTACAAAAACACTTAGTCCAGTCGACAAGGACGCGCTCATCGCTGCCTTGTCCACCATGATCATCGCATCAGAAAGAGGATACCGTCCATCCGCGACTGTTCTCTCGTTAGTAAACGACTTCGGAAACGGAGCCGATCGGAACCGATAGTGTAGAACATCTGTTCTCAACTGTTCCCGAGGCTAATGCAGCTAATGCCGCCGAATTTATTTCGGCGGATTGTTACCATCACCCTAGACTGGAGAACGGTTTCTATGGTCATTTATACTCAGCATAAGACGGCATCAGCCCAGCGATCATGTCGTCGCTTGAGGACTTCGGCAACGTGTGCCAACAAATCCATGGGCTTTCGCGGATTTCTTATAGATTCAGCCTGCCGACGCTTCACGGCAAGTGGGGCTTGAAGCCCCGGCACTAGGTGGGCAACGGATGTTTGTCCCACAAAATTGACTTTTTGTGGGACGGCAGGTACGATGCAAACAAAGGGGGATATTATGGCAGAAGGTATCAACGTTCGATTTACTGGAGAGCTTCAGCGGTTCATTCAAGACAGAACGGGTGCATCCGGACTATACGGGTCCGCCAGCGAATACATTCGTGACCTCGTCAGACGCGACTATGAGCGTGAAGAACAGCGCAAGTGTCATTGGCTGCGATATGAATTGCGGGCTGGGGC
>JAYTVL010000503.1:0-13568 GCA_043744075.1 Pirellula sp.
TAGTACCCGTCACACTCCGTGTGACGTCCGCAGTTCAAAAACCTTTGGTTTTTGAGGCAACGTCACACGGAGTGTGACGGATACTTTCTTCGGATTCAAAAAAATCACAGCCGTCCTACTCGGCGTTTCCTTTGGCTGTACTCCACCATAGGTCATGTGGTTCGCCTTCTAACGGCAAATCAATCTGATCGATTTCGTTCCAAAATCGCTTTGCAGTCTCCTCAATCGGCTCATCGTCGTAGTCGTACCAAAGTCGTTCAATACCTACAGGTTCCAGCACCTCTGGCGTCCGTTCTACAAACACAATCGGTTCAGGAATCGGTTGCCGTCTCGGCTTCCGAATGACCCGATTCATCTTGGGCGCGGGGGGTAGTTCAATCGCTTGCATCGCAACGGGCATCAATGGTGTTGGCGATATTGATTCACGGACCGCTCCGTCCGCATTTGCCAATGGCAACATTGGAGCAGGCGGCAACTCAATCGGTGGTAAAGGTACGTGCTCAACGACCGGTGCAGAGACTTCCACCGTCTTTGGGAGCACAGGAGCAACATATGGCTTTTCTACAATGACTTCCGGCAAGCGACGAACGACCTTTTGGGCCGGAACAGGTACATCGTGAGGTTGATAAATGCGAGCGTCACCGGTCTGTCCTTGTGCTGGCAATACACGGACTTGCACGTCAATATTGTGAAAAATGCGCATGATGTGTTCATGACATGTGAACATGATCACTTGGTGGCCAAGCGACGCGAAGTCTCTTAACACTTTGGCCGCATGAGTCGCGCGAATCGAGTCGAAGTTAACCAACACGTCGTCGAGCACCAAAGGTAAAGTCACACCTCGCCGCGAATAGGCGGCCGCCAGTGATAAACGCAAAGCAATGAAGACAGCTTCGCGCGTACCTCGACTCAGTACTTCAAGCGGCAGGCTCTGGCTTTTTTCGTTGTCGATCCGCAATGCGTTCTTTCCAAGTGGCGTCCAAACGCGAACATACTTGCCATCGGTTAGTTGCTTCAAGAACGCAGAAGCCTCACGAAGCGTTTCTGGTTGCCGTTCCGTTTCGTAGACTTCGCACACTTTTTCAAGCATGCAGGTTGTTGCACCCAGTGTTCGCCAATGTTCTGCACAAGCAGTCAGTTGCTTTTCGAGACAAGCCAGCTCAAGTTTGACCTCGGCCAAACGGCGGTCTGCGGCCAAGCTCTTCATTTCTTGGGCGGTTTCGCCCTGACGTTGTAGCAATTGAGAGACCCGTTCATCCGCTTGTTGTCTTCGTTGCCCAAGCGTCTCCCATCGCTTTTCTAACTCGCCAACCGGAGCATTTTCCAATAAACGGGAAACTGACTCGTAAGGCACCTGTCCGCCCATGATTGCGATGATTCGCGAGTCGAGATCAGCGATTTCTTGTTTCAGTTTCAGGAATTGGTGCTTGAGCGAAAGCTGCTCTTCGAGTTGCTGTTGGTTTTCAACTCCCATTTCAGCTAAGTGCGTTTGACGGGCGCGAATCCATCGGTCCATTAGTCTTTGCAGAGACTTTTGCTTCTTCGAAAGCTCCTCGTCTTCGGTACGCAATTGACGTCGGAGCGTGATATACTGCTGGTGCTGAGCAAGGGTGTTTGACAACTCTTGAAGTTTCAGCAGCGGACCGTCTGTGACACCGTCTTTGGGCAGCGAAATCGCAGCAGCCGTCCGCAGAGCAATTTGATCATCCCGATTGCGTTGGTCCCGTTTATCACTCCGATCGCGAGCATCGCGACGATCACGGTCTGAGTTCTTATTTGAACTGCCTGAGTTTTCTCGCGTTTGTTCTACTCGTTCCAGCATCGAACGTGCGGCGGGATCATTGTATTCGTGATTTGAGTTATCGACAGCTACCTTCAATTGCAGCGACAACGCTTCAATGCGTTGCAGGCCCGTAGACAGCTCCAGTTTGCGTTGACCTATTTCGTCCTCGTGTGCTTTTAGACGACGACGAGTTTGCAATAGCGACTCATACCCCTCTGCCAGCACTCGAATGCTCTTGGGGGAAAGCGAATCTGCAAGCCCAAGTTGGCCGAGTGTCTTTTTCCATTGATTGCGAGCGGATTTGAGTCCATTGACTGCGTCCATACCATGTTGTCGGACAGTCTTGTAACGCTGCTTCGCTGCTTGCAAATTGTGAAATACTGGCAAGTAGCTTTCGCATTGAGCTACGTCGTGTTCCGCTTCTCGAACACGTTGCTCAAGGGAACCGCCATGTTCAGGCAGCAGCTTCAGCAGCTCCTCGCGTTCGTTTTCCGTTTTTCGTACTTGGCCATTGAGAGCGTCGAGCTGTGAATCACAATCCTTGAGATCATTGCTGGAATTATCCTCGAGACGTTTCCAAAAGTAATAAGTCCCAATTAAGACAGCCATTCCCAAACAGAAAAGCAATAATCCGGTTGTTTGCTCAGCTTGTTCTGATGCAATTGTTTGAGCCGTTTCTTTTGCTTTGTCTGCTGCCGAGAGAACATAACGGGACACTGTCTTGACCGGCGCAGAATTTGTCCATTGCCAGTGAAAGAACTTGCCCAAGCCAAGAACCAACATGATTGAGCCGAGAATAAACGGAGGTGCAAGTCGAAACACATGGTCGACCGGCAATCCTTCCTCGCTTTCCATGCTAACTGCATCTTCTTCGATCTCGCGTTTGTGCAGAACAAGTTTGTCGAGTCGCTCCTCTAAATTCTGACTCTTGCGCAGCGACAAAAGTAACTCGGTAGAATTTTTGTGCGCCTTTTGTAGATCTTTTTCGTTTCGTACAGCCAGAAAGCCATTTATTTCAGCAGCCAGACGTTCCGCTTCTTTCTTGTCGTTCAGTCCCTGCTCTTTGGCTTGTTTGAGTCGGACTTGAAAAGTTCGTACGTCCCGGGCAGGTCCTGCGAGTTGGCTTATCGCTTGTCTAGACAGGTCAGGCATGTTGGCCAAACGTTTATCGTTGAGCAACGCTTCTTGATCCTGTTCGCTGAGTCCCAATCGCTTTGCGTCCTCAATCAACTGCTCCTGCGTTTGCGCATAGTCCGACTCTAGTCGTTGGATCTGCTTCTGAAGAGAAATGATCCATGGTCCTTGCTCACCGGCTGCTTCGATTTTCCCGGCCAAGGAAAGGATTCCCTTGCTAACCGGCATCTCGCCAGCACGCTGTCGAATCTGCTTGCGCTCTTCTTTGACCGTTTGAACTTGGCGGCGTTTGTCTTCGATTTGTTCTTGAATTTCTCGAAGCTTTTCGATTGCATTTTCCGGCAAATCGACACGCGCGTTGAGAGCCTTGACTCGACTGCGAGTGTTGTCTCGTTGAACCCAAGGTTCTCGCACCTTCAACGCAGTTTCCACAGCTCGCGATTCGAGTTCCCACTGCTCGCTACGTTGACGGAGCTCGTCGATTTCAGTGTGCTGATTCTTGCGATGAGCGGCGAGTTCGCCCCATCGCCTGCCTCGTGCAGTATGCTGTTCTAGCTCGTCTCGAAGCTTCTCACGCTTGGCCAACATCGTCGACATTTGCCCAACGTCCGCCGTGGTCGATACGATTTGACCGCGTGCTGTTTTGAGTTGACGCATGACGTCTACTAGTGACACACGATCGAGACCACTCGATAGCTTGTAGAGTTCGTCCGCAGCTGCCGTATCGTCCAGCGTGCTTAGTTCCTGCAGTTCACGGAGTCCGATGGCAAAGACATTCGTAAAGATTGACTCGTCCACGCTTCCGAGCAAAGAAGTGAGTCGGTGTTGGCCCTGAGTTACACCGTCGCTGCTGGTAACCGTGAGTTGACCAACAATGCTGGGGTCATTTAACGTCGCGCGCCTGGCGATTTCATATCCTCCGCCTGGCCCGCTGACTCGCATCGCACCACCCGGTTTGCCGGGAAAGACGGGTGGCAAATAGCGCTGCCGGCGTTCCGCAGTGAAGCCATAAAGCATCGTGCGTAAAAACTGCATCAACGTTGTCTTGCCCGCTTCGTTGGGGCCATAAAACACGGTCATACCGTCAGGCAATGAGTCTACGGAAAGTCCAGACCAAACGCCAAAACCATCTATTTGAATGTCGCGTACCTTCATGCTTTGGTACCTCCAAATTTCCTTGTGGATGCCAGCAGATCGATTTTATGACCGCGAAGCAGATCGACCCCTAGTAAAGTTGCACGGTCGAGCATTCCCGTGACGGCGTTCGTATCTTCGTTGACCAAAAGGGATTGCCAAGCCGGATTGCCCGGCGTTTCACTTTCAACCAACGTCTTGAGATTCACGTTTTTGCCAAGGTTTTTGCGGCTATCGGAACAGGTTCGCAAGAAGTCACCAAGAATCGTCTCTTCCTCTTGCCACTTCTTTGGGAAAGCTTTCGGAGAGAGGACCTCGATATCGGTGGACCAAACGGAAC
This sequence comes from Pirellula sp., assembly GCA_043744075.1. Lineage (GTDB taxonomy): Bacteria > Planctomycetota > Planctomycetia > Pirellulales > Pirellulaceae > JBKCUI01. Next base: position 4,392 of record JAYTVL010000503.1, read on the forward strand.
AAGAGCCATGCCCATACTCACGTCGGAGCCAAGAAAGGATCTCTTCGAGAGCAGCAGGCCCAACCTGCGATGCGTTTTCCAAATCCATTTCGATCCGCCAGTTTACGATCAGATGCCGCGTTCCATTTTCTGATTGTAACCTTGAAATTCGTTTGGTCATTAACTGTCGAACGTCACGTCCAAGTGCTAGGTCCTCGGTATCGAGGGTTTGGGTCACGTATCGAAATACGTCAGCGTCTTGGGCGGTAATCTGAGCATCGTGATTTCCATCGACTTCGACGGTCCAGTAGCCGTGCGAGCCATCCTCTGAAAAGGAACGGCCTTGAGATGTACCGCAGATTCGCATGTGTGGTGCTTCGCCGTGTAAAGTCTGTCTCTGATGGTTTCCGCCAAGTGCCCAATAGTCGATGCGCTGACTAAGCAACGATTCACGATCGGCGACACCGTGGGCTAACGCAATGACATACGTATCATCGGCTTCGAGTTGAAATTCTGCCGCCCGGATCGACTCGCGTCCATCGTTTGATCGCCCCAGTATTGTTGCTAACGCGAAACCATTGCGTCGATAAACAACGGGTTCGAGCTGGCGTTTGGAAAAAAGGTGGACATTGCTCGGGAGTGCAACTGCTTCGGGCCAGCGGTCCGGATCGTCGACTTGGCCACCAGCCCAATAGACTTGAATGTTACGTTGTTGTAGCTGTTCGAATTGCTCAAGCAAAAACGCAGGGCCAGCAGCACCGCAGGAGACAGGATTCAACAAATCGCCCGCGAGAAGGACAAAGTCCACATTTTCGATGATGGCGGATTCGAAAATTGCCTCGGCAGCTTTCCAAGGTGCATCGACGAGTGCTTGCTTAAGGTGTTCGGGCAGATCGATGAGATCTTGCATCGGACGCTCGAGATGAAAATCCCCGGCGTGTATAAAGCGAATAGATTCCTTGCCCATGGCCACCCTCCCTGTGGATTGGATTCGAACGCTCTGCTTCGTAGCAGAAGCGTGCCTCGATTTCTTGCGATACCAGCAATGCTAGCAATCGCTTGATGAGTCGCGACAAGTGGGAAGTTTAGTGGAAATGGATAGTCTCTGCCAATGTCGATTCGGTTCCTTCATAGCTAAATGCAAAAAAAATATTCGACCTGTGGAAGCATGGCGAGGATCTTGTGAGACGGGGACTTGTATTCATCACCCGATGGCCTGGTACCTTTCAGTCTGCCCGCGCCTAAACGGACATTCGAAAAGGCTGCCGGGACGAGTATGATGGTTCAGCAATTCTCTTGGGGCACCAACCAAAAGCAAACTTATGTTAAGAAACGATCAATCCTGCGAATCGAGCGTCACAGTTTGGTGCGACGAATGGCAGCCTCGTATAGCGGACTGGGTCGCGGAACAAATGCAATCGGCAGACTCAGGGCACGGCATCGATCACGTTCGACGGGTGGTCGAAAATGCAAAAAGAATTGGACTGACCGAGCAGGCGGATGCAAATATTTACTTGCCCGCCGCTTGGCTTCATGACTGTGTAATCGTACCGAAAAACTCCCCTCGGCGGCATACTGCTTCGGCGCTTGCGGCCCAAAATGCAGAGCGATTTCTGGCCAAGATTGCTTATCCCTCTATTTGGATCGACACTATCTCGCATTGCATATTGGCACATAGTTTTTCCGCTAATGTTCCCTGCGAAACGATTGAAGCCAAAGTTGTTCAAGATTCCGACAGGTTGGAGGCCGTCGGTGCGATAGGCTTGGCCCGCTGCCTAATGACTGGCGGAGCGATGGGCCAAAGGCTTTATCATCCGAGCGAGCCCTTTCCTGCAAATCGCTTACCCGCTGACACGGAGCAGTCCGTCGATCATTTCTTTGCCAAATTATTGGGGTTGCAAAGGACTATGAAAACCGAGTCTGGACGCAATGAGGCGAGGCGGCGAAGCGAGTTTTTAGTTGTCTTTTTGAGGCAACTAGCGGATGAAATAGGGGTGTCGCCAAGCTCACTTGAGACTGCGTTGCAACGTGTTGTTTAGCCAGCGCTGTTGCGACAATACCAGACATTGCGAAATTGTTTTCTAGTCGCTGCTTCGCGGGTTAAGCATTCTCAGCTAGACTGTCCAGTCGAGGAACGGCGGACCTACATGAAACTCTTTGCTGACTTCCTTACTTCTTACTTTTTACTCCGTACTCCTTACTCATCGATCCATGTCCGACTCAGAAATTCATCAGCAGCTACAAATTGCCCTCGAATCATTCAAGGAACCCGAGAGTGGAAGGGCAATTTCCAAGACAGGGCAAGTGGGAGATTGGACCGTGGCTGATGGTGTAGTGGGCTGCCGACTAAGCCTAACCTCGATGATGCAGCCGATAGCACAGGAGACGGCAGATGCTTTGCGAGATCATTTGATCGCAAATGTTTCTGGAATAAAGGGGGTAAATGTTCGACTCGACATCACATATCGTTCGCCACCGACGATCGGCCAAATAGGGCTTAAAGCGAAAAGCGTCATCGCTGTTGCGGCAGGAAAGGGAGGCGTTGGAAAAAGTACACTGGCTGCTTCGATCGCGATTGTACTTGGCAGAATGGGAGCCAAGGTCGGTTTGATGGACGCGGACGTATATGGTCCAAGTATTCCGCACTTGTTGGGATTAGATGGTCGACCTGAAATTGTCGATGGAAAGATCCAGCCGATCCGATCCGGGGAGATGCCGGTAATGTCGATGGGGTTCTTAGTAGGTAAAGACCAAGCAGTGGTATGGAGGGGCCCGATGCTTCATGGATCGATCACTCAGTTTTTGCGTGACACAGCTTGGGGCGAATTAGATTATCTCATTATCGATATGCCGCCTGGTACGGGTGACGTCGCATTAACTCTTTCGCAGCTACTACCGCTATCCGGAGTTGTCATTGTTTGTACGCCGCAAGAGGTAGCCTTACTGGATGCAGGCAAGGCGATATCCATGTTTGACAAAACCAAAGTCCCAGTGCTAGGAGTGGTTGAAAACATGAGCGGCTTTACGGATCCTGAGTCCGGTAAGACTTTTGACATTTTTGGCAAAGGCGGAGCCAGAAACAAAGCCGAGGAGCTCGGTGTTCCGTTCCTTGGAGAAGTACCGATACAAATACCACTTCGGAGCGAATCAGACGAAGGTCGATTAGCTGACGTGCTATTGAATCCAAACATTTCAAAGCCGTTCGAAGATATTTGCCGTGGGTTAGTTCGATCGCTGGCAAGGCAAATTGCGAACCGGCCGACAGTTTCGGCACCTTTGCCGATCTTGTAGATGGGAATTCGAGAAAGTAATGGGAAGTTGATCGCTCAGGCTGTCGCATAGTGCTTGATGGAGCCAGTTTCTCCCGCAGGCCCGCCGGCTGAGACCACGTTGATGCCGGTCATGCGTAATTAGCTCGCCAAGGCGGCAAGCCCGGCCTGTGCCACCTGCCCATCCTGAGCACTCGTCCCTCCGGAGATACCGATGCCACCAATGACAGCACCGCCGACGTTGATCGGCAAGCCGCCGTCAATCGGCACTGCACCGTTCATAACTAGTATCCGCAGGCCCTCGCCCCCGGCGGCTACCATTTCGTGAAAAGCCTTCGTCGGACGGCGGAACGCCACGGCGGACCGCGCCTTGTCTTGGGCGACCTGCACGCTGCCGAACTGCGCGTTGTCCATGCGTTCAAGCAGTACCAAGTGACCGCCCGTGTCCATCACCGACACAACCATGAGCCAGTTGTTGCGCAGCGCTTCGGCTTGGGCGGCGGCGGAAATTTTTCGCGCTAGCTCCAGGGTGATAGAAAGTCCGTAACTTGGTAGTTGAGGATTGTTGTTGCTCATGGTTTTTTAAGGGATAATCTTGTTAGGTTGAAAAGTTGGTTGAATAAATTTCATGCTTGAGACAGATATTTTACCATGCGTCTTAAGTTCCGGTGCGCGCCTTCACCTCGCGCCGACGCGCGTGCAAAACGAATTCAGTATAGCCATTTGGTTGCTTCCCTCCCTTGAACACAAGATCGCACGCCGCCTGGAAAGCGATGCTCTGGTCGAAGTTCGGAGCCATAAGCCGGTAGTTTGGGTCGCCGGCGTTCTGACGATCCACCACCACGGCCATACGCTGCAGAGTTTCGGTGACCTGTTCCTTCGTGCAAATGCCGTGGCGCAGCCAATTGGCGATGTGCTGGCTGGAGATCCGCAGTGTGGCGCGGTCTTCCATGAGACCGACGTCTTGGATGTCGGGGACTTTGGAACAGCCAACGCCTTGATCCACCCACCGCACGACATAACCGAGAATACTCTGGGAATTGTTGTCAAGCTCCTGCTGGATTTCCTGCGCGGATGGTCTTGCCTCGCCGAGCAGCGGCAAGGTGAGAATCGCGTCGAGACTGGCACGCGGACGTTTGGCAAGTTCCGTCTGGCGTTGTGCCACGTTCACTTCGTGGTAGTGAAGCGCATGGAGCGTGGCGGCGGTTGGCGAAGGAACCCAGGCCGTGTTCGCGCCGGCCATCGGATGCGCGACCTTCGTTGCAACCATCTGTGCCATGAGATCTGGCATGGCATACATGCCTTTACCGATTTGCGCGCGGCCGCGCAAGCCGCAGGCTAGGCCATTGTCCACATTCCAATCCTCGTAGGCGAGAATCCACGACTGCAACTTCATGATGTTTTTGCGCACCACCGGACCGGCCTCCATGCTGGTGTGAATCTCATCGCCCGTGCGGTCAAGAAAGCCGGTATTGATGAAGACCACGCGATCTTTCGCGACCCGAATACACTCCTTGAGATTCACCGTTGTGCGACGCTCTTCATCCATTATGCCGACCTTGACCGTGAAACGCGGCAGGCCGAGCGCGTCTTCAATGCGACTGAACAAATCACACGTCAACGCGACTTCCTCTGGACCGTGCATCTTAGGCTTCACAATGTAAATGCTGCCGGTGCGAGAATTGCCCAATTTCGTCCGGTTCATTACATCGTGGCTTGAGATCAAGCAGGTAAAAAGTGCATCGAGAAAGCCTTCAGGAATTTCCTTCCCCTCGCGGTCGAGCACAGCGTCGGTGAACATGTGATGACCGACGTTGCGGGCGAAAAGAAGGCTCCGGCCAGGCAGAGTGAGCGCGCCGCCGTTGGGTTTGGTATAGATACGATCAGGATTGAGCGTGCGAGTCAATGATCGCCCCGCCTTCTCAAATGTCTCGGACAAATCGCCATAGATCAGGCCAAGCCAGTTGGTATAGGCTTGCGCCTTGTCCGCTGCGTCGACGGCGGTCACGGAGTCCTCAAAGTCCTGAATCGTTGTGATGGCAGATTCGAGGACGACGTCCTTGATACCTGCAGCGTCGGTCTTTCCAATGATATGATCGCGGTCAAATTGAATCTCAATATGCAGGCCGTGATTGACAAGCAGGATACTCTTCGGCGCGGCGGCTTCACCGGTGTAGCCCGCCAATTTAGCCGGATCGGACAGCGTGGTCTCAGTCTTGTCCGCCAGAGAAATAACGAGCTTTCCGTTACTCACCGCGTAGCCAATGGCGTCCTTGTGGCTGCCCTTTGCCAGCGGGGCGGACTTATCAAGGAATTGGCGAGCAAAGGCTATGGCTTTGCCGCCGCGCTTAGCATTGTAGCCGCCGGATTTTTCACAGCCGTCGGTTTCCGGAATCACGTCCGTGCCGTACAGCGCGTCGTACAGACTGCCCCAACGCGCGTTGGTCGCATTGAGCGCATAGCGGGCGTTGGTGACGGGCACCACCAGTTGTGGCCCGGCAATGGTAGCGACCTCGGCGTCCACGTTCGCAGTGGTGGCGGAAAAATCCGCGCCCTCCGGCAAGAGATAGCCGATCTCCGTCAAAAACCTCTTGTACGTTGCCGCATCGGGCGGCTGACCAACGCGCACGTTATGCCATCCGTCTATCTTTGTTTGAAATTCGTCCCGTTTGGCCAAAAGTGCGAGGAGGTGAGGCGTGAGGTCAGCAACAATTTGCTCAAAGGCATCCCAGACGGCGGCTGGCTCGAGATTGCCGCTGAGGCAAATGCATTGCGTAAAGAGATCATTCAGGATGGTGGCGACTTGGAGGCCACCTTGCGTGACGTATTTTGTCATAATGTTTATTCGATTCTCTTCGGGTTCGGAAGGTCGGCAGAAAGATGGGCGGTAAAAAATGTCACGAAGACAGTTCTTTATTTTTTACCGCCCATCTTTTTGCCGGCTCGCTTTCAGTCTACCGATTCTGGAAAATATCGCTCGTTACAATCGCTACAATCAAGTCGGCAATGGGGTAATCATCGGCCCGAACTTGCGAGATGATCTTGTCGACTGCTGCCCGATCCGTCGACTCGATGCGTCTTCCGAGTGCGTGGCTTAGTAGCCGAGTTGTCACGGTACGAACAAAGAATTCTTTGCGTGACAGCACGATTGCTCGAAGCTCGGTCGGCCCCGCAAAGGACTCACCGCCGGGCAAAACCCCCGACGTATCGATATTCTGCTTTTTTTCGCGATCATAGAACTGTCGAGCACGACCGATCGGGTCGAAACCTTCCAAAGCAAACCCGAGTGGGTCAATCTTTCGATGGCATTGACTGCAGGCCGCTGACTCTCGATGGCGGTATTGCCGGGCCGGATGCCCATTCGAAACGGTTCCGTCAAGTCGATAGAAACCGTATCCTTGTTGTAGGGAGTGTCGCGGTGTAGCGCCTGAGCCAAAACCCTCACTTCATATAATCCATCGATCGGAACGCCAATCGAAAACTTCTTCAAGGCACCGTACGCGCCCTCGGGCTTGTCGTTAAGTGGATGGTCGTAGAGGACCAAGAATTGATAATCGAATGCCTGGTCATGGGCACGTTGCAACTCTGGCTGCTGATAAAAATAGTCTTTGAATACCCATTCCTGCGATACCGGCTGTTGCTGTATTGCAAAAGCTTTTTCAATGCAGCGGTCGGCAGCATCGAGATACTTTTCCAAGAGGTATCCGGATGTCACTAAAACATCGCCAATATTATCGCCGTTGTTCGACAAATTGTCAGCAGGAAACTCGAGAGTCGGATCGAACATCGTCATATCGATGGAAAGTAGATCTTGGACCGTGTTGCGGTATTCGCGACGCGACAATCGTCTCAAGACGCTCTGACCGCCAGTGCTTGTCGTCTGCTCTCGCATACCGGCAAGCACCATCGTCAATTGTTCGATTGCCGTTAGACGGTCTTGTTCGCTTGGCTGCTTGGCATCCTCAGGCGGCATGACGCCCAATGTCAGTTGATCGATGATCTCCTGCAACTGAAGTTGATTGTCGATCCGCGATTTTGAAAAATCGAGCGACTCAAATTCGCGCTCGCCGCTCGGTTCGGCCACTGTATGACACGAGATGCAATAGTCGCCTAGAAACTTGGCGGCGGATTCGGATGCCGAGAGTGTATTTCGATAGGTATCGAAGGCTGTTCCGAAACCGACCGCATTTAGAAAAGCGAGGCACTTTATGATTCTGAGCCAGCGCATCAAGCCAAACCTCGCAGTGTGCCGGTGCTAGTCGCGAACCGATCAGTCTCGATCCCGAACTTCTGCAGCATGGATAGGAATAGATTCGTCAAAGGCGGTCGATGTGGATCGCTCTTTCCATAGGCCAACAACTGCCCATGTTCAAAGCCGCCGCCGGCTAACACGACGGGCAAGTTTGTATTGGTGTGTGAATTGGCGTTCCCCATCCCACTGCCGAACAAAACCATCGTTTGATCGATGAGCCTGCGATCTTCTTCTTGAATGGACGTGAGTCTATCGACGAATCGAACGAACTGTTTGATCTGATACGTTTCTAAGGTGATCAGGGCTTGGATGGCAGACTCACGTTGCCCGTGATGGGAAAGTGAATGGTAGTCACCGTTCACTCCGAGATCTTTCGGGTTAAAATCGCCTCCAACTTCTAGTGTTGCAATTCTCGTAGAATCGGTTTGAAGAGCGATCGCAATTAAATCATACAGCAGAGGTAGATCCTCGACCATGTTCTTATTCTTGGGAGACTCAAACGGAGGCTGTGGCTTCGGAATGTCGATCCAATTCCGCCGCAAGCCGATACGTTTTTCAACATCGCGAACCGAAGTCAGATACTCGTCGAGTTTGTCTCGGTCCTGACGATTGAGTTTCCGCTGAAAATGATTTGCATCGCCACGAACGAGATCGAGAATCGAATTCTGCAATCGAAATCGATCCGTAGCGGCGGCTTTGTCTTGTTCACTGGCGCCGACGAAGAGTGTCTGAAACAACTGCTCTGGACCAGTGATCGGTGGAACGCGAGTCCCCGTACGCGTCCATGACAATTGACAACCACCATGAATACCGCTTTCGCTGCCCACTGTCAGTGAAGAAAATCTTGTTTGGCCAGCAACGCTCTCGGCGGCATATTGATCGATCGTGACATTCGCATCGGGCATCGACTTGGCATCGATCTGGCGAACACCAGAGAGAAACGAATGAATCGAAAAATGTCCGCCTTTGGTATCGTGATCGAGTCCTGCGATCATCGTCATGCGATCGCCAATCGATTTTAAAGCGGACGTCGTTTGGCCGAGCTCGAAATCGCGATCAATCTTCAACTCTTGGATAGATGGATCGATCGCAGCCTTCGGCCAATACGCCTCGGGATAGAACCCCAACATGTTCCCGATACAAACCATACGTGGTTTCGGACCCGTCGCCGGTCGGCTTTCCGAGTCGGTTGCACGAGCCATTCGAAGCGAGGGGAAAAATGGCAGACCGATGGAAACACCAGCCGCTTGCAGAAAGTGTCGACGTTGGAGATTATTCATTGGTCAGTCGGTGGGAATGAAGGAAGGAAGGGCGGACGGACGGCTTGTCGAGTGCAAACCCTATTGTAATCGTTTGATCCGCGTCGGGTAACACAGGAAACGAAGGCCCACCGGCGATGCTGGCGGTAAAAAAGGGAAGAAAAAGCCGAAGAAATAGCGGTCTATGACGACTGGTTTACGCACATGGCACTGTGAAAACAGAGCCTTTGTCAGTTTTTGTCCGGTCATCGCGAGGTGTTAAAGGGTGGGGCTGGAGCGTGCGCGGGCAGTTGCAGCAGGGCAAAGCGCCATTAGGCGACCGGCAGAATGAAAAGTACCGTAGGATGGGACCAATGTCCCGTCCGTTGATTCGTTCGGGACAATGGTCCCAAACTACAACTGGTATCTCACAGCCTGC
>JAYTVL010000504.1:0-50418 GCA_043744075.1 Pirellula sp.
AACGTTTAGGCGTTTTGTAGTTCCCAGGGCGGCGCTACGCGACGTTCCGTCGCTGCGCTTTGCCCTGGGCTAATATGTTGCTGCCCCATTCGGGGCGAAAGCTGTACGACCTCTTTGGCCTGCGCGATTGAGCTCAACATAATTCCCTGCTTCGCTTATCGCATTAATAATGCGGCGGTTTTTCGTCCGCGAGTGACCCTGGCGATGTATCTGAACCGAGCATAGAACGAACGTCCGACTTGGCTTGCTCAAGTTGTCGACAAAGGATATCGATCTTCTTTTGCTGTAGCAGCAACGCCGTGTTGAGGTCTTCTACAGTCTTTTGTAAATGAGTAACAACGAACTCAAGCTCTTCAATTCGTTGATCTTGCCGGTCATGAAACGACGGCTGACCGCTTCGGGTTGCCACGTTCACTTTTCCAAAATAAAGCTCTGAACAGACCAGCCCTCTTCATCCGATTTCACGACTCCACCGCTCGGAGAAAAGTAATCGCGAATTTGATCGAATGGTGGTAGCTTGTCCCCTTTGACGCGTTGCTCTTGCGATTGTCTAGGGTTCTTGGGTTTAAGAATTTTGTCCAAAATAGTCGCTAACATACTTCGGGATTCCGGAAGAATATCTTGTCGGAATAACTCATATTGCATTTCGAAGGCCCGGTCTGAGCGCGTGATTTGGTTCATGCTTCTGCCATCCTTACCCGCAACGGATTCTAGCATCGCTGCTACCTTTGCGACGTCGGCTTCTTTTTCAAAGGCGCTTTTTTGTAATGCATCGTTGGCTCTCCGAAGAACATCCATGATCATTTCGACATCCGAAGCAAATATGAAGTATTCTCCAAATATGGTGATGGCCCACTTGTCGAGAAGCGGTTCGTCTTCGTCAACGTCTTTCTTCGGGTCTTTTTTCGTGCCAAAGTCAAGTTCTAGATCCACTTCCTCTTTGTTTTCAAAACTCCAGATGCGATTTCCTTCGAAGTCAATCGGTTTGGAATCCGGCTCGCCCTTTCCGTATCGATCCAAGACCCTTGGAAGTTTCTTGGCAGGGTCATTGAGTTTTAGAATAACCATCGAACGTTTGCTGTCTGGTGAAATCGGCTTAATAATTTCCGTTACGACGTGAAACTCCGAAGTCAAAAACGGTAGAACGTCCTTCAGAATATCAATCTGTGGTCCTTGAGGATCATCACGAAGCCCTTTGAGCATGTCATCGAAGGTACCTGCGCTAACGAACGCATCTACTATGCCTTTGAATTTTGGAAATGCCTCTCTGATATTCCACGAGAATGACAAAACGGCTGCGCTCTCCTTGTTGATCCAATCTGGAACCAGGAGCTTGTCTACGTTTGGAAAGTCCAAAATCTGAACGGAGGTTGACAGCGGCTTCTTTGCAACCATGTAAGCATGGTGAAAAAAGTCATGAGGCTCTCGTGAAATCTGAACCTTGCCTGCAACACATTGCAAGTCATTGAAACCTTGACTGTCCAGGATCAATAGAACGTCTGATTGGTTCTTGGTCGGTTTCCCAGAGATGGATCGAAGCAATTTGGCAAAGCCGATTGGCCGAAGAAAGTACTCGATTTCCGGTTCGTCCTCTCCGGTCGATATTTTCGATTGCACTTTCTTGTAAAGGTCAGTACTTGCCAAAGAAGCAGTATTGGCACCGCTTTGAGAGGCCAAAAGCTCCGTGATTGTTAACAGATCATCAGCAGCAAGTAGTTGGTCTTTTGAAATGGAATAGAAAGACTCATTCACTCGGACGTCGCCGGTCGACTTGGGAAGAGTGTACTGGAAAACTTTGACTCCACTGATTTCGATTGACTTCGGGAATGCTTTTCGCAGTTTTAGTTCGGTATCGACTCGTTTCAAAAACTTCTCCGCTTGTGCAGTTCGGTCAACCACATCGATGACCATCGCAATCGAATAGGGCTTGTTTGGGGCTTTGGGCCTGGATATCCAGCCTAAACTGGTCTGGCCCGCAGCGATTTCGTTTAGATCTTCGATTTGCAAATTGAGTTGCCACCCAGCTTCGCTGAACCTATCCTGAATTTCTTTCCGCTGGGTTTCCCAAAACTCTTTGAGTTTTGGGTCTTCAGCAAGCTTGCCAAGTTGCGTTTTGCTCCATCCTGCGAGGAAACCCTCGGAATCTGGAAGTGAAAAGAGCGCTTGGGTTTCAGCCGGAAAAAGGCTGCTTGCTGGCAACGGTTTTTCCTCGCCAAAAGCAGGAATTCCGGACGACAACGTAGCCAAGAACAAAACCGCCAAAGGGCATGAAATTCCTACGCGTGAAACGAATGGATTGGAAAGTACGTTCATGCTGGATCTTGGTCGACAGTTAAAGGAGTTGGTTTAGTGGATGCAAAGTACTGAGCGAAAGATATTCCACGTTGCATTTGGATTTGAAAAGTGAATAGTCAGACCTCGCTAAACCGTGTATCGTATCGCAAATCGACAGGTCAAGGGAACCCTGTTTTCCCAGTGGCGACTCTCCGAATTCCATTAAATCCAGTAAAAACGCTGTTACAAATGTCCAAAGACGAAGAAGTTCTTGTAATTCCTGCACAATTGCTTGACCAACTTGGACCATTTTCTGGGTTTCAGCCTAATGTAGATCGTTACCTTTCGACCATCTTGGACCGGACGAATCAGTCATTCCGCCCGAGAAGCTTGGTAGAAACCGATCCATCTTTCAAGCAACTTATCCCTTACGTGATTCTTGAGTGCAACGACGCGATAGGGACGCGAGTTTTCCAATACACGCGAGGAAAAGGTCAGGGTGAAAAACGATTGCATGCACTTCGTTCCATCGGTATCGGAGGCCATATCTCAGTGGAGGACGCGACAGGCGACGATTGGTACCGTACGGGTATGCAACGAGAACTCGACGAAGAAGTCTGCATCGAATGCAACGGCCAGCAACGCATTGTTGGCTTGATCTACGACAATTCCACTGAAGTCGGTCGTGTCCATCTCGGAATCGTCCACATCATGCAACTCTCGTCCTGCAAAGTTCAAACACGCGAAGACCATCTGGAAGATAGCGGTTTTCAGTCTGTAGAAACAATTAAGTCGGAGCTGAACCGCCTTGAAAATTGGTCACAGTTATGCATCAATCACCTTTACTCATAACAAATTGGAAACTAACTTTGCACTAGTGCAAGAAACCGGAAGTTCCTTCCGGTTTCTTGGATTGAGCCTGAGGCGCTAGCCGAGCACGCCGCAGGAAATCGGCTAGCGCCTCAGGCTCAATAGGCTTCAATCTAGTGGAAGGAACTTAAGAGTTTTGGCACTAGTGGTCTGGGACAGCTAGCTAAAGATTAGGGTAGTGGACGAGGCTACGAGTCCCGCATGCGACGCAAATCGCTGGGACTCGTCGCCTCGTCCAATACTATCAAACCCTAAATCTTAGCTGTCACTTTGCCCTAGTTTGATTCGTTGTTCAGATAAAAAATCTTCAAATCGATTCTCTTCGATCGCTTTTCGCGCCGAGCTCATGAGCCTTTGGTAAAAAGTCAAATTGTGGATAGACAATAACGTCGGACCGAGCATTTCTTCCGCCATGAACAAGTGCCGAATGTAGGCCCGGCTATGCTTACAAGCCAAACACGGGCAACCCGCTTCGATCGGAGTATCATCTCTGGCGTGACAAAGATTCCGCATCTTTAGTGGCCCGTCAGCAGTAAAGGCAGATGCGTTGCGTCCGTTGCGGGTCGGCATAACACAATCGAACATGTCGATCCCTCGCGCTATCCCCTCGACGAGATCAATCGGGCGACCAACTCCCATGAGATAGCGTGGCTGATCAGTCGGAAGTACGGGGCATATCTTGTCCAATATCCGAACCATCTCAGCCGGAGGTTCACCGACACTCAATCCTCCGACGGCGTAGCCATCAAACCCAATCTCGATAAGCTGTTCTGCGCAATGGATGCGCAGTTTTGGGTTGAGGCCACCTTGAACAATTGCGAATTTAGCTTGGTCCGACCGTACAGCTGCATCCTTACAACGCTGAGCCCATCTTACACTGCGATCACTCGCATCCTTGACGGCGTCGTCGGTTGCAGGCAACGCGATCACGTGGTCCAACACCATTGCAATGTCGCTGCCTAACTCTTCCTGAATACGAATCGAATCTTCAGGGCGCAAATGAATCGTCGAACCATCCAAGTGAGACTTGAACGTAGCACCTTCATCGGTAACCTTGTTCATTTCCCCCAGCGAAAAAATCTGAAAACCACCGCTGTCGGTCAAAATAGGTTTATCCCAACCCATGAAACGATGCAATCCACCTAAATTCCCGATCAACTCGCTACCCGGTCGAAGAGACAGGTGGTACGTGTTGCCAAGCAAAATGTGTGCGCCAGTGCCTGCAACTTGATCGATCGTCAACCCTTTGACTGTCCCTTGCGTCCCCACTGGCATGAACGCAGGCGTTTCGACGATGCCATGCGGCAATTTCAATCGACCTCGTCGAGCCCTAGTTTTGGTATCCGCATGAATCAAATCAAACGGAAGCGAAGTCGATCGAACCATGAATGGGCCCTAAACCAGTTATGCGAGTTCGGAATAGCTGAATTTCGCCAAAAATCTTTTAGAAAAATAGAACCACAAAGTCACAAAGACACAAGAAGGCCAACGATCGGGAAATACCACAGGCTTGACCTGTGGATTGTTATGCTTTTGGGCTACAGGTTCCGGGCTGTTGTATGTAGCCAGAAAACCTGAACGATCCGCAGCACAAGGCTGCGGGATTCGGCTAAAAATTTCGCTTTCTTACTTGACGCAGATCACTCGTTCGGCTAATAATTTAGCCGATAAGCCAAACATTCTTGTTTTGGTATTTTCAGTTCATTGCATAAGGACAAGTGAAATCATGACCATCAGCGATCCGCTCAGCGCTCGCGAGCGAGAAATTCTCGACCTTGTTTATCGACTTGGTCAAGCGACTGCGACTCAAGTTATCGCAGCCATGAAACGACCGCCATCGCGAAGCGCGGTAAGAACGTTTCTGAAAATCCTGGAGGAAAAAGGGTATCTGAGGCACAAAAAAGAGGGACGCGAGTATGTTTTCATCGCGACTCGATCTCGAGAAATCGTCGGTCGCAAGGCGGTGCTACATGTCCTTGAGACTTTTTTTGGCGGCTCTATTTCGAATGCTGTCGCATCGTACCTTACAAGACCGGGACAGGACATCAATTCTGAAGAACTCATGAAACTGGAACAGCTTATTGACGAAGCTCGTAAGTCGGAGAAAAAAAGATGAACACGACATGGATTAACTATGGAATGATTGCGACCGGACTTTTTCTATGGTCGGGAAGCGCCGTTGGCATCGTGGCACTGGGAGCGGGGTTGAATCGCTTTTTTCGAGGTGCATCGGCGGCCTTTCGACATTCGATTTGGCTTGCAACGTCTGTTTGTATACTGGCGACCCCATTCGCTTCCTTTTGGTTACCTGGAGTACTTCCTAGTTCACCGTCAGCAGCGCATCTAGAATCGGAAATGCAAACGAGGAAAGAAATAGTCGCTACTCGCCAACGGGTCTCGACGGACGAGATGATTTCCATTGAACCAAAAATACTCGAGCCCGCAAATGCTCACGAGTTGGAGCTTTCGCCTAGCCAATTTGCAAACACACCCAAGGACATTCCAACTACGCGAAAATCAACGATCCCAGTCGTTTGTGTTTGTGTTGTTGTATTTTGGATCCTAGGCGTGATTGTTTGCCTTGTTCGGTTATTTCAAGCCAGAATCAAACTTGCACGTGCATTCGATATTAGCAATGCGGCTATGGACATACCATTGGCTAGTCTAGTCGCCAAACTCGCAACCAAAGAGAAACTCGTTGTCGTACCGAACGAAAGATTGAATACCTGGCGAATGAGCTGGTGGAGCATCTCGATCACCATTTCCAAAGCAGAAGTTGGTCCATTGATTTGGGGGTTAGCGCCTGCAAAGCTACTACTTCCTGCTTCTCTGGCCAGGATGCCAGAAGAAGCTCAGGCGGCGGTTTTGAGGCATGAATTCGCTCACGTCCTACGTGGCGATGAGTTGATCCGACGATACCTAGTGGCGCTGCGCGCAATGTTCTGGTTTCATCCACTTGTGAGATACTGTTGCGACCAAGTGCAGTTGTATGCCGAGAAAGCTTGCGACGATCAAGTTTTGGGCGCCGGTCATAGGTCCAGCCAGTATTCTGCTTTACTACTTGAGTTGGGGCAGCGAACAAAAGGGATCGAAACAGGTTTTGCCACCAGTGGAATGGCACAATCGCAAATCGCGAACAGAATCCATTCTATTCTTCAAACGAAAGTTTCTCGGCGGCCTATGACTTGGCACAACGTAATAGCAACAACAACAATCATGTTTGTTTTAACGACAGCTATCTCAGTCATTCGTCCTGCGAACTCAAAAGCCACTGCGGGCGGACCAACCGTTCAGAATCCGACCATCCAGCAAACAAATAGAAAAAATGGGCTTACCATTGGAGATAACGACTGGCCTCAAATGGGAGGATCGTCGAATCGCAACAGTGTACTGGACGGAGCGAAAGTTCCAATCGAATGGAATTTGAAGACAGGTATGAACATCCGTTGGTCGATGCCGCTGGGCTCGGAGTCATACGGCGGAGCAGTTGTAGCCAACGGAAAAGTGTTTGTCGGAACGAACAATCGAGGTGCGTACATCAAACGCTATCCAAGCTCCGTCGATCTTTCAGTCCTTTTATGCTTCGACGAACTGGATGGAAAATTTCTCTGGCAGCACTCCAATTCAAAACTCACCATCGGGAAGATCCATGACTGGCCAAACATGGGAATATGCAGTAGCCCTTTGGTTGATGGCTCTCGCTTGTGGTACGTCACTAATCGAGCCGAAGTTGTTTGCTTGGACACCGATGGATTTCGAGATGGCGAAAACGATGGTCCTTTCAAACAAGAAAAACATACAGATGAAAACGAAGCGGATGTCGTCTGGGTTTTTGATATGGCGAAGCAGTTGGGTGTTGTGCAACGAAACATGGCGAATTGTTCAGTAACTTGTGCTGGCGATATGCTGTTCGTAAACACATCACAAGGCGTTGACGAAGACAATGGACCCGCACCAAGTTTTCTTTGTTTAAGTCGCGAAACAGGTAGGGTGCTGTGGACGGACAGTTCTCCTAGCCCAAATATTCTAGAAGGCCAATGGTCGTCGCCAGCCTATGGCGTACTTGGTGGTGTCCCGCAAGTCATATTCGGAGGTGGTGATGGTTATCTCTATGGATTTATGGCCGAAGGAGATGGTGGGAAATCCAAACTGCTTTGGAAATTCGATTGCAATCCGAAAGACTCCATTTATCGATTGAGCGGGGCAACGCGTAATCACATTGTTGCAACACCGGTGATTTACAATGAACTTGTTTACATTGCTGTCGGGCATGATCCAGAACACGGTGAAGGCCATGGGAATCTTTGGTGCATCGATCCAACTAAGCGCGGCGATGTCAGCCCGACCCTAGTTCATAATGCAGCTTCACACAATGTAGCCATTCCACATAAACGTAGACTGGCACTCGATAAGTCGACTGGTGACTTTGAGTTGCCAAATCCAAATTCGGCTGCGGTATGGCACTATGTCGGTAATGACTCGAGTCATTTTGCGGCGACTATGCACCGATCCATATCCACTGTTGCGATTCAAAAAGATCTATTGTTTGTACCGGACCTTTGCGGTCTGTTTCACTGTTTGGATGCGAAAACAGGCAAGCCGCATTGGACTTACGACTTGCTAGCTGCCTGCTGGTCGTCGCCGCTGATTGTCGATGGTCGAGTTTATATCTGTGACGAAGATGGAGATCTTTCGGTTTTCGAGTTGAGCAACAAAAAAGTGTTGTTAAAGGAAATTAACCATATGTCTGCAATCTACTCGACGCCCATAGTAGCCAACGACACGCTGTTCGTAGCAACCAGGAATCGATTGTGGGCGATCCAAGAGGGAGCCCAATCATCGGGTATCGGCAGCCGATGACGAGTTACCAACTCAGAATTGACTCATCAGTTCGTCAACTGTCTTGCTGTGAAAACACAGATCGTTTAAGGAACTGAACGACTTCACCATAGTCGCTACATTCGATCGCTTCCGTAGTCGAGTGGGTGATATCTTCCAGTTGACCAAGCTTGCTTGTCCATCGACCGTCTGGTAGTTGGCGAGCAGCGTGAGTGTACATCATGCCTGATCCGTAGATCGCTAACTTCTCGTATCCCACTTCAAAACTTCCGTCAAGACTTTCGTCGTACCCCAGAGACTTGAACGCTAAAATGAGATCCCCAATACCAAGATCTTCTCGTGAGGAACTGATTGGCCAATGAATACCTGGCTGCCACCAACGGTCCGTTCTGTAAGCAGCCCAAGCGATGCAGTTGTACTTGATTGTTCTCTTGCTTGTGACTTCATGGTTTTCAACTGTCAGATTTGGAAACAGATTAAATAGGTTCATTTTGCCAGAAGTCCATTTTGCTGCCCCCATTTTACCCATGCAATAGCGGATGCCTCCATATCTCCGGCGTCGTTTTCGCTGACGGGATTCTCACCCGTGATCGCTTCCAATGCCCAAAACCAGTGATCCGGTTCTTTCTCCAATTCCGCCAAAATCAACGGCAAGACGTCAGGCCCCATGCCAATGATATTTTGATAGGAAAACACCAGGGATATTTGGCCGACGTTCGACAAATGACGTGTTTTCGCTTTCCAACTGTCCCTGAGTTTCTGAAATCGCTCTTGAATTGGTTTCGAGATGGTTACTGTTGGCATATGCAAATCCTCCAAAATGACATTGGATCATTTCAAATTTGTTGGAATTCCACAAGGCCAGTAGCGCCCTTGAACTTCGTTAACACGCCATTCGGATGAAATCCGACGGAAGGCCGATTTGCTGGCGATCAGCAAGAAGTGTCGAAAAAAGGAAAATTAGTTTCTTGCCTGGACCAAACGTGTCAACGGTCTTAGCGATACTTCTTTTGTCAAAGTTGACGAGCCACATCATCCCTGCTTTGACATCCACGAAAGCGGCCCAAACCACCTCCTGCTTCAGCCCTTACTGGGCAGGAGGTGAACGGCCGAACGTGATAGCCAATCCATTCCCATCAACAGGATCAAGGACGATTACCATGGCCAAATTCTATGTTCAAAGTGGAACACTTCGAGCAATCATCAATAGCGACGACGCGGAACGAGCGGCACTATGGGCAGTCCACACCGCCATGCAGCAAGTCATGCCTCTCGACAGCGAAAATCAAGACATCGAGATGTTTGCCAGCGGTCCATCGAATATGATCGCCTTAGCTGAAACGATTGAATTGAGCGAAGTCGGATTCGATCGCGAAGACTGCTTGCGGATCGATACCTTCGACGCGTTTCAACACTGGAACCATTTGCTAAAGGCTGTCGAAAAGCTGAATGCACTGCTCGATGGCTAGGCGATTTTGTTCTACGTCGATTACAATTGACATTGCGACCTGAAACCGGCCGAAAACTTAGCAGGTTGACGGACAGAGCAAAAACGATTCGAGATAATGGACAGAATATCATGCCTTCACGATTCCCCGGAATGGATCCGTTCATCGAAAATCAAGCTTGGGAAGATTTTCACACGAGCTTTCTGGCAGCAATTCGCGATGCATTGGTTGCTAAGTTGCGGCCCAACTACGTCGTGCAAGTAGAGCGTCGAATTTACTTGGAGAATCATGCCCCGCTAACAACCCCAAAGAACTTTGTGGCGGATGCGGCCGTCTACCATCCATCAATATCATCTGTTCCGCGATCGGCTCAACGTGGCGGTGGAGTAGCAGTCGACGAGAAAATTGACATCGAAGCGTTTTCCAGTACCGTCCCGGTTCCGGATGAGATTCGCGAAAGCTATCTTGTCATTCGGCGCAACAAAGAACACGAAGTGGTCACAGTCATCGAGATTTTGTCTCCCACCAACAAACGAATCGATACTGATGGACAACAAACATATCTCGCCAAGCGATTGCAGTTGATGCAAACGCGTTCTAATTTTGTTGAGATTGATTTGCTCCGTGGAGGTAAACGCATGCCATGTGAGCCTCCGCCATCCGGCGACTTCTATGCACTCGTTAGTCGCCCAAGGTACAGACCTGTGGTCGAGATTTACGATTGGCCATTGTCCCGGCGTCTTCCGATTATTCCCATCCCGCTCTCGCCGCCCGATGCCGACACGACGCTCAATTTGCAAAACGTATTTGACACAGTATACGATCGAGCTGGATACGACTATTCAATCGACTATTCAGCTCCGCTTCATCCGGCGCTGAACGAAGCTGAGCGAGCGCTGCTCGATGGATAGTGGACTTTCTGAATGTTTCTAATGAAAATCTGTCTTTGGGACTAGGTCGTTGCTCGATCCACTTTTGTCCGTCGCGATTTGGAGTTGACGGATTACTTTTGATTGTGCTTCAGCCATTTCTTTCATTCCACATGCTTCATACGCCAAGATCAGTTTGTGGCGAGATTCCTCTCGATTTTTGTCGAGCCTAATCGCCTTTTCGAATTTATTAATGGCTTCGTGGGGTCGTTTTGCGGCTAGCAGAATCTCTCCCCACGTGTCGAGAATATCTGGGTTATTTGGCATAAGCGAATTTGCTTTCGCGATTAAGTCACTAGCCCGATCGATGCTCGCAGGCGACACAACGACCAAGCAAGAAGCTAGATTGTTCAGTACCGTGCAATCGTCGGGGTCTTTCGCTAGAGCCGATTCCCAATGCATGATAGCTCCGGGAATGTCCCCTTTGGTATAGCATTCGTCACCAAGAAATAGGAGCGACTTGGCACTCGCTTCACCAAGTTCGATTTGTTTTTTGATGATCTCGGTCAATTTTTCTGTTGGCGAACGGCCAAATGTGAGCAACTTTCCAATTTCACTGGAAACGTCAGGATTCGTTGGGTCTGTAAGTGCTGCTTTCTCTAAAAGTGCAAGGTTTCCTATTGGTTTGCCGCTCTCGTCCTTGCGGATCGACAACGAATAAAGGAAGAGCTGAATCTTGCATAGCTGACGCTTTGTTCTTTCGGCGTTTGGGTTGCGCCGCAATCCTTCTTCGAGAATTTCGGCTGCTTCCTCAGGTCGGTTCATTAAGACTCGAGCATCCGATACTGCCAAACGATCAGACTCTTTCTCGGTGTCGAGATTCATTTTCGCAAAGAAGTAAGCTTCAGCTTCGTTCGCCACCTTAATTTGTCCTTCCAGGTTTCCTATCCTCTCGTAGAGTCTTGCCAGCTCTAGCATGTATTCCGGCTTGGCGGTTATTGCTTGCTTGAGAACAAATACAGCCTTCGAAAAAGCTCCTCGTTCTTCAAGCAACCGCGCGTAATAGAATGGCAATCGGAAATCGCACTTTTCCCATTTCCTTGCCATCTCGAAGTGGAAAAACAACTCATTAGAGTCAACTTCTTTCCCAACAATTTTTTGGCTCAACTTCGTTTTGGCAAGCCAAGCATTCGCTGGTGGGAAATTGGCAAACTTGTCCGACGCAAGCTCTTGCATCTCGTGAGAGGCTTCTTCCAAGTTGCCGTTTATTGAAAGGATCATACCAAGTCGATACTTGGCTGATTGATTCGCAGGCTTGGTTGCCAATATACATCGACTCAAGAACTCGACCTCCTGCTTAGCATCGGCCGAGATCGTAGGTGGCGTTTCGGGATTAGTGTGCGCAGTAAAACCTATCGCCTTCCGAAAATCGCTTTCTTGCATTTGCTTGCAAGCCAACTCGAGCGTCTCGGTCGCGCAAAGGAATTGGCTTTTGTTGGAATAGAAATTGGCTTGTCCATCCAATTTGCGATTACCGTACATTGCTGCAGCTATGCAGGTTGTACCGACCATTAGAAGCGAGAGGGAGTTTGCGGTCAGGATTCGCCATTTCCGTGATTGCCTCCAGCCACGAGCTGCTTCGATAACGCCGTCAATCGCGTTGAGAGGGTGCTGAAACATTTTTTTAAAACCGATTGCTATCCATTCGCCATCGGTTATTAACGACGACTTTTTGCCTTCTGCAAGCAGATGGCGTCTCCATCTAGTCGCAATCTTGTTATCCAAAGGAATTCGGACTGCGTTTGGCAACCCGCAAATCCAATTCCATAGGAACGAAGGCAATGGGTGGTTGAAATCAAAGTTGTTGAAGGGGATCGGTGTTAAGAGGGCCGCAAGAAATTGGTCCATGCTGATAACCAAGGACGCCCCGACCGCGACGCACATGAGTTCCATAGGAAACCAGATCGTGTTTGGGCTGTTCTGGACGGAAAGGTATGTCATGGCAACACTTCTGACCACAATCCATACGAACAACGAAAAACCAAACGAAAGAGTTGCTGAGACCAGGAGTCGACGAAAAGCTAAAATACAAAAAAGAGTCACTCCCATGAGACTAATTACACTGTCCCAAGTGCCATGACTCATAAAGCGATCTAAAATGCCCGACTTCAATAGAAGTCCGCTTGAAAGTCTAGCATGGGGAATTCCAAACATATCGGTCAAAACCGATGTCAAAGTCACGGCCCAGGACTCCAACCAATCGAAACCACCGGATGCTTCGACCAACTCGATAAGGTATGGGATAGCCAAGGTGGAGCCTAAAAACAAACAATGTACTAACGATTCGCCTCGGATTCGAAAGATGTACCAACTCGCAAGAATCAAACTACAAGAGACTCCGCTGCACCGTGGGAAGGACTGTGTGAAGCATGCAACCATTAGAAGGCTAGCCGAAATACAAATGATGCCAGCTAAAAAGTTCTTCCATTTTGGTGCCTCTCCAGTCCAATTCGATCGCTTCAATGCAATCCATAGCCCCAGAATTGTGCAAAGTGAAAAAAGCCGACGATCTGGGGTAGAAAACCAGTTTCGCCAAGCGTCAATTCCGTCGTACAAAGCGACAGCAGCAATCAAAAACGCAGCAACGGTGAAGAATCGTTTCGACGTAGATTCGGCTACTGAGCGATCCGTTTCATTCAATTGTGGATTCGCAAATTGGTTGGGCTCAGAATTTGTTATGAAGCGCATCATTGTACCAAATATGCCATCAATCGATCTGCAAAGTACTAGCAAAAAGGCCATCTACATTTAGATATTAATTCGAAAACATTGTGGAGACAAAGCAAACAAACAAAAAGCCCTCGCATTATGGAAAATGCAAGGGCTCCTTGACTAATAAACGGAACACAAAGTTGGGTTAAGCAGACTTCTCTCGCAACCGGCGACGTCCAGCGACTGCTGTTCCAATAGCGCCGACTAAGCATATCGCCAAACTCGATGGCTCGGGAACAGCAACAATTGCAATGAAACTAACGACACCATTTCCACTGATCGTGTCACCGGAAACATTCAAGCTATCTATACCAAGAATATTAACGGCTACGTCATTGCTTCCTGTTATGCCGGTTGAAATGAGTGTAGCAGCTTCGAACTCTGCAACAAGATCGCGTGGCAAAGGGTTCGTCCCGTCCCCAAATGCATTCGAAGCAATAATCCCCAATACATTTTGAGCAAAGTGCACGGGGGGAAATCCGCCAGCGTTAACGGAAACCAAGTAAGCATCATACAGACCGCTTACCGATCCAACAAAATTGCTATTGAACGCCCCAAGGTCAGGGACTCCTGTCGATGAAGTTACGAGATCGCCACCGGAAGTCAACGCATTCGTGGCAACGGTAGTTGCCGACGTCCCGAGGTACGTAACTACGACACCAGCGTAACTCGTCGAGCTGTAAAGAACAGCAGCGATCGCAACTGCGATAGAAAACAGTTTTCTCATACTAATCTCTCTTTCTATGGAATGATGCGTATGGCGGCATGCTATACGCTATTATCACTTGAACTCTTTTGCGGTTTCTCCAAAATGTGTCCATGTCGTACAATCCCGTAAAGCCTCTCTTTTCTGCGACCAAAACAATCACTTAAAACAAAAAAACAATGAATTTGGAATCGTATTGAAAAGAATCGCCATCTCAAATCGTAGTCGCAATTTCCGGTTCTTCAAGTTTTTTCGATTGTAACCGTGATATTTTTATCTCTCTTTCAAAAATCACAGATATGTTTTGCCTCCGGAAGCTGACGAGCCACAACATCTGGCACGATGCGAGGCTTAGAAATGGTGTGAGGCACAATCGCGTCCGGCGGTGCCAGTCCAGAAGCCATACCCTTATGCGTCCAACGGAACCACAGGAACGATTGCCCGCTGAACAAAGGGTATGAAAAAACTCATTTCAGGAACTTCGAGGCAACGGTCTACACCTTTGTCGATCCAGCCAACTACCTTGACGGCATTGTTATGGAATCGGTTCTTGCAAAACGCTTCCCTTTCCGCGACGCTCATGAATCCGCCTTCGGAAAACATTAATTTTTGGGAAGGAAGGCTCTGTCTGCCGTAGTACTTCGGAATAACGGTAGCAAGAAAGCGTTTCGCGGCATGACTAAGACGAACCGTATCGGCAATTTCCTCTCCGAAATTTCGAATGAGCCAATCGTATGTTCCAGATTCGTAGAGCGAATCACTCGACCAGTCACCCGCCTGATAACAGCCACTCGCTAGGATTTGGCAAGGATGGACAAGCAAAGCGGAAATGATAAGGGCAGGCTTAGAATTTTCCGACAACGCGAGGGCCGCCACAAGCCTCGCTCGAAAAAAGATATTTGCTACCGTTAAATCCCAATGTTGATCGCCACCTAAAAGCAGTTCGAACATCTCTTGATTCGCGGCATCGTGCGCCCCATCCTGCAAAAAATGCCGTCTTCCAATTGCAATCATGTTCTTCTCCTTAATTGACTTGACTATGGTTTGCTAGCGTTCCGAGCAATGTACTTCTGTTATGTGTTCATTCCATGTTGAACGTGTTACAAAAGTGTGAATTTCATGATTGCCAGAGGGGGTACGCTGGCTGAGACGGCCTTTTTCCTGGGGTGCATTGACCAAGAATCATTTGTGAGTACAATGTACGTACACCAGGTAGTTCTTGAATTGTTTTACAGTTGAATATGAGGGATGCGATGTCAACAAAGAGTCAAAACAAGCCGGCACGGATTAACATTCGAGTAAGTGAACAAGAGAAAGACGTAATTTCAAGAGCGGCAGAGAAAATGAACACAACCGTTAGCGAATTTGTGCTGACTAAGGCGTACGCTGAAGCACAGGCGGTATTGTCGGTTCAGAGTCAGTTCCGTCTCAATAACAACAAATGGAACGAGTTCTGCAAATCGCTCGACTCCCCTCCCATGGATATTCCCGCGTTGCGAAGATTGCTTTCAAAGCGGGGAGTATTTGATGAGTGACGTCGCGGTGAGCTCGCCTGTTCCGCTTGCACGCAGCCATCGGTTCGACGAGTTCGACGCGGGAGTCCGCAACCAAACGAATACTTGACACGCTTTGCGTGGCTGAACCACCAGTCTGGTTCCGCGCGGACATATGTTTCTTGTCGTGGCAAACGAATCGTTGGATTTTACTCGTTGGCATTTGGTAGCATCGAACATGACTCCGGAACGACGCGCGTAACTCGAGGGTTGGCTCGTCATCCAATTCCAATCATGCTCCTAGCACGACTTGCAGTAGATGTTCGGGAACAAGGTCATGGCATCGGCGCCGGGCTTCTTAAAGACGCTCTTATTCGGACACTGCAAGCCGCAGAGATCGGCGGACTCCGAGCCATAATTGTGCACGCCAAAGATAATGCAGCGAAGGCCTTTTACGAAAAATATGGATTTGAATCGTCGCCTTTAGACAAATTACATTTGATGCTGTTGCTGAAAGACATTCGCCAATCGCTTTGATGTGCTGATAAATTGTGCAACGCCTCGGCTTAGAATTAATACAGTCTTAACGCAAATCACATTCATTCTTCATAAATTGCAGATACAACTTCAATTGATTTTGGTGTTACCAGTTCGAAAGAAGGATTGCAATGGATTCAAGTCAGACTGCTGTTTTTAGAAAACGATTGTCCAGTGGATTTACGCTGGTTGAATTGCTAGTCGTCATCGCGATTATTGGCATCTTGGTAGGGCTTCTGTTGCCTGCCGTACAAGCAGCCCGTGAAGCAGCCCGTCGAATGCAATGTACCAACAATTTGAAGCAGTTGGGGTTGGCGGCGTTGAATTTCGAGTCAACGCATAGAGGCTTCCCGTACAACGCAATCACGAAAAACAACAGCCAATCTCCTTATATTCCTTACGATCCAAATGGCCCCGATGCTCCCTCACCAGGACTATTCGGCGGTACCCAAGGTCGGTGCAGTGGCATGGTGCCCTTGCTCCCGTTCCTCGAGCAGAGCAATGTCTATCCAACCTACTGCTTCAACAAGGATTGGTCAGACCCGTCAAATACGGCATCACTGTTATTGAAGTTTCCGACAATGCGTTGCCCAACTACGCCCGCCGATGAGCAAGTGACTTACCCCGCCACTTCGGGCACCTATATCACACCGGGCAACAAGACATTTGCGCCTCCAGCATCTGGTTCAACAACAACAAATATTCTGGGTGCTGCCCTATATCCTTCCGCCAAATGCACGCCCGCTGGCTGGGTAGGGGACTACGCAGCAATCGGCCAAGTCAAAACAACTAAAAACACTGCGGGAGCGGAGATTGCCTTCACTAACCCACTCGTCTCGGTTCCCTTCGCTGGCTTTTCAAGCAAGGGTGCCACCGTACAAAATGCAAAAACACCAATATCTTCGATCACTGACGGAACGAGCAACACCACCCTCTATTCCGAACGTTGCGGCAAGAGCAAACAATACTACGCTGGTAACACTTCTGACTCGACCGCGATTCAGACTGGGGCTATCTGGGCAGACGCCGATAATCGTATCACGGTTACCGGTACTCAAAAAGATGGAAAGGGCGCATTTGGCAGTGGACCCTGTGTGTTAAATTGCAACAACCAACAAGGCGACATTTATAGTTTTCACGTCTCAGGCGCAAACACAGTTTTCGCCGACGGTCACGTCAGTTTTTTCTCAACTGCCATCGACATCAACGTGTTGGTTTCCTTGGTAACACGAGGTGGTGGTGAGGTAGTGGAAATCCCGTGATCTGACATATCGAGATTTGAACTTCCGAAGATAAATGACCATTCGGCGTGTCGTCCCGAACATTACCACCAGCCGACGCGCGTTAGCCCAATGGCACTCACTTTGTGGATTTTGAGCCTCAATGCGCTAGCATGAGGGCCGGATTTGCAAGATTAGTAGTCTTCTAGCACGCACGCTAGCGCGGAACAGAACCGGACACTAACGCGATTCGGCTAATGAAATCAACAGGCCACAAGCGGAGGCGATGTCGCATCTTTTTCGGCCATCTACGAAAACTTGGTTTACAAAGCGTCACGATTCGATGTGTTGCATCGAGCATGCCTTCCGTGTGTTGATTCTGCGTTCGCTTAGGCGAGACTGCAGGACAGTTTTACGCTAACTTCTTCAAATCTTTCTCGATTCTTCACAGAGTTTTGTTGCCGAGTCAATACAATCCCGAGCATCTTGAAACCTCTTTTTCTGTTACTCCAATCGGTACTTTTGCTAGCGGGATTGCGAATGAAGTTTTACAAGGCTCCGTGGTTTTTTTGCCTTTCGGTATTCGCTGCTTTGGCCGGATGTAGTGCTGAGAATATTCAACAGCCTACATATCCTGCGAGCGGGGAAGTCACTCTTGACGGTCGACCTGTGAAAGGTGCCACTGTGGTATTTCATCCTACTGACAAATCCAAATTCAAATGGAGTGAAGTGCCGCAAGCAACTACGGATGGGAATGGGAAATTTTCGCTTTTCACGTACGCCACTAACGATGGTGCTCCGGCCTCTGACTACAAGGTTGCGATAGCCATGCTGCAAGCAACGGATGAAGACGGCGGAGATCAGGTCAAACGAGAAAAAGGGCAGCCGAAAATGCCCACAAAGTATGCGGATTCAAAAACGTCAGGGATCACAGCGACAGTCAATGCAAAACCGACTGTGTTTCCCACCTTCGAGCTATCGTCAAAATAGTCCAAATAGTTTTTTCAATTTCTGTTTTTCGAACACGGGAGATAAACAATGTTTCGTCGTCGCGGTTTCACACTTGTCGAATTGCTGGTTGTGATTGCAATTATCGGTATCTTGGTCGGACTACTGCTGCCTGCAGTTCAATCTGCGCGTGAGGCAGCTAGACGCATGTCCTGTCAAAACAATCTAAAGCAGATTGGGCTAGCGTTGCATAATTTCGAGAGCGCTCGTAAGTTCTTTCCTCCCGCTCGACTCGATTCCGCGCTTGGATTTCCAGTGGTGGAGTTTGGTGTTCCCGAGCCGGCAAGTGCCAGTGTAACCATTCAGCACGGGCCAGGCACATTGTTATTGCCATTCATGGAGCAGGGAAGCGTCTATGCACTCTACGACTTTAAGCAGACTTGGTCCAGCACTGCGAACGCGGCTGCGGTCAAGACCCAAATTCCGTCATTTATTTGTCCATCGGCACCGGACAGTGCTCGACTAGATACAGGAAATCCTCCAGGGAGTACTTTGACAAATAAATGGCTTGCAGCTGCCTGTGATTATGCGATCGCGAATGGCGTAAATGGAAAGTTAGGTTTGCCTCCGTACAATCTGGTTCCAGCCATACTTGGCTACAGCGCGACGAACCCCGCCACGGACGCAACACAGTATACCGGTGCCATATTACCAATGAGTACGATCTCTTCCTTCACCACAGCGATGAGCCCACCGTTCTACAATAAGAGATCCAAAAGTACGATTGCGTCCATCACCGATGGCACTTCAAACACGGTTGCCTGGTGTGAGGATGCAGGCCGACCGTTCCTTTACAGGGGTTCTACCGTTATCGCGAATTCTCGTTCCAGTGGCGCAAGCTGGGCTGATCCTGATTTGGAGTTTTGGGTGGACGGTTTTACGGTGGACGGGATAACATCTTTAGGGCCGTGTGCCATGAACTGTAACAACAACAACGAACTCTATTCTTTCCACACGGGCGGTTCGCAGGCGGTCTTTTGCGACGGCAGTGTTCGATTTCTATCCAAGAGCACGTCCATGCCTGTGTTGGCAGCAGTCATCAGTGCTAGCCTTGGAGAAGTCGTCTCAAGCGACGAGTAAATCAACTCGATTAACGCGCGATAAGGCGAGCGGCAGAAACAAAGATACGAAGCGGCATGGGCGTCCCGCTCATGTTTTGACGGGCGAGACACCCGTTCCACGAGATAGCTACGGTAGGATTTCAACGACCTCCCGCCTAAGACAGATTTTGTGCACGGAATGCTGTTCAGTATTCTCTGTAACATTGCGTGGTCGTAGCGAGCATATCGACACACTCGTCCCGTGCGCAGATCGTGATCAGCAACGCTAACTCGAAATTCACAATTTCATCACGTTCTCTTCACACCCCTGCGATAGCATTTCCGCCGTTGTTTTTAGGTCGAAAACAATTACCACACTTTAGAACGGGAAGAGGAACTGTACCATGAAACGGACACTGTGTAGACGAGCATTCACACTCGTGGAATTATTGGTCGTGATCGCCATTATTGGCATCTTAGTCGGGTTGCTGTTGCCTGCAGTCCAGGCGGCTCGCGAAGCCGCAAGGCGAATGCAATGCACCAACAATCTCAAGCAACTGGCGCTCGCATGCCACAACATTGAAAGCACATTCAAGAGCTTTCCGCCGGGTTATACTTGCTTTTCGGAAACATTTACAACTCCACCCAACAATGTAAATCCAAATAGTACTGCTGGAAATTTTCCGGCGTTTGTGATCACCGGATCGCAGGGAGGTGGCATGGTTCCGGGTGCTTCCGTTTACGGCCCAAGCTGGCCAATGCATATCAACGCTTACATCGAGGAAAAGGCCCTATCCGATCGAATCGAACTTGGTCTATCAGGTGGCGGATCTAATAGCGATCTCGATGAATCATGTCCATGGGACAACCTCGACGGCACGCCGACTCGACGTCCCGATCTTGATACCCAAACCTTCGCTCGCAAATTCATGGCGTGCCCAAGTGCTGAGCAATCGGAACTTGAATACAACGATTTATCTATTGAGAACCTTCGAAAGTCGAATTATGCGGCTTGCTTTGGTGCCCAGTACATGCGAGATGCTACAAATCGAGGAGACAGCACAAAGCGAGGTGTATTTGGAGCGGTAGAAAATGTCGTAAAGTATCCATACGGCAATCGAATGGGTATCGGCAAGGGGACTCGGATGGGCAAGTTGACCGACGGAACATCCAACACGATTATGATTAGCGAAGTTTTGGCTAACCACAAAGCAGATGCAAGAGGAGCACTTAATCGCGACGTGCGAGGATCTCTCCTTTGCCCAATGATGGGTGGAAATTCATTCACCGGTTTCTATCCACCGAACTCCAAAGGAACGGACGTTACTCAGGGCTGCCCAGTATCCTCGGACCAAGCTGCTTTTCCAAGCAACCATCCCATGTACTGTACGCAAGATCGTGACATCAATGGTGCGACAGGTGGCAAGTGGCAAGTTTCCGCACGAAGCAGTCACACTGGTGGAGCGAATGCGGCAATCTCGGACGGTTCTGTTCGGTTCTTTAGCAGTTCGACCGATCGAGTTACGTATGCTTCGCAATGTTCCATGGCAGGTGGCGAAGTATTTAATTCGGATCAGTAACAAGAAAGTAGAACAGTTGTCTCAACTGTTTGAATCTCAAGGTAGCAGACACTTTCCAAGTGCCGTCCGACGGCGGAATGCCAGATTTGCGGACGGCACACAGAGTGTGCCTGCTACTCTGAAAGTCCCGCATATTTTTATTTAGGATTATTTTAAAAATGAAATCAGTAAGACGTTTGAAACTGCGAACGATTGGCTCACTAGTTGTTCTGACTGGGCTATCCTTGTGGATCGGCTGTTCGAGTCAGTCTCAACAAAAGGATATGGGGGGAGCGGATGGCTCAGCCGTCGCCTCGTTGGTCGAGGATTTGAATGAGGTCAAACATAATCCAAAGAAGCTATCCACCTTTTTTGCATCAAAGAATGCGGCAAGTGCAAAGGAAATGAACAAGTATGCTTTCTACGTGAAAGGAAAGCCGATTGTCGATGGGGCCAAAGCGGTGTGCAACATCTTCGTCGAGTCAGTCGATGGAACACCCGTAGGTGAAAAAGAATGGGAGTTTGAAAAAGTAGCTGACGGGTGGAAAATCAAGTCAGCTCCTATTCGTTAGTGAACACGCGATCGCTGCCATGGATCGTTTCCGCTCCTTTCGATTTGTGTTTTCTTGCCAACTTATCATGGCCGTTGTTGCTTTTACCAGGATTTTCATCTGGCAGTGACACGGTCATCGATTTTTGGCAAGTCTATTACCTAACTTTGCCGCATCGATGGATCACGTTAATACTGGTTGCCATCGATCGCGACCGTCGAGAACATAAAAGCATGTTGTTGGTTTCACTAGCTCTGTTGATCGCGGCAGTTGTCCTTGGGACTTACTTTGGAAGCGGTGCTTTTTTGTGCCTCGGTGTTGTCGATTATGTTTGGAATGGTTGGCATTTCGCCAGTCAACACGCAGGGGTTCTGCGAATCTATTCGCGGAAAGAGAATGGAGGACATGCGTGGCTCGAACGGCATGGCCTGCGTGTATTTATCGTTTACGTAATACTTCGAACAGCAGGCAATTTGTTGTGGAGGAGTGACAATGGAATTTTGTCCGAACGGATCATATCACTAGTCGACTATTCGATGCTGGTGGTTCCGTTGCTTTTGATTGCTGCCAACTTGCGAGACTGGAATTGGAATCGACTGCCGAAAATGGTCTACATGATGAGTGTATTGAGTCTTTATTCGGGCTATCTTTTGACGAGTCAATTTGGTCCATCGCGTTGGATCGTTTGTTTGGCGACCGCAGCGTCCCTATTCCACGCAGTCGAATATTTGGCCGTCGTAAGCTATTACGCGAAGCGCCGCGAGGAGACTGGGTCGAGCGGATTAATGAGACGCGTTGGGACGCACTGGATGCTTTGTTTCAGCGTCTTTGTCTTGTCGTTGGGAACAATAGGATGGTCGATGAGCAATGCTTCGCAAAACTATGACGTGATTTGGCAAGGATTGAATCTTTGGGCTGCATTCACGCATTACGCCTTTGATGGAATTATTTGGAAGCTTAGGCGACCTCAAACCGCAAATGCATTGGGGGTAGGATGACTTCGCGATTGCTTCCCTTGCTTGGGGTATTTTCATTGATTGGAACGCAGTGGCTGACTAGCCCCAGTTTCGAAAGCCCGCTACCGTTGTTCGTTTCCTATCGCATTGAGTTGGTGCATCTGATCGCTTCTTTGCCACTCGCCTTTTTAGTCGCAAGATTTTCCCCTCAAATCCTGCCGTTTGATCGCTATGGATTCGTTATTTCGATAACCTTTTCGGTGGTATCAGTTCTTGCTTTTGGTCCTCTTTCGTATGTGCTCAGACACATGGAGGCTGGCTTTTGGACTCGATGGTCGATCAGAAGCATTGTTGCATTTTGTTTGACCGCAAACTGGCTTTCGCGGTCGTCATTACCAATGTCCTTTCAATCGAACTCTAACACCCATCATCAAGATTGGGTTTGGACGATTCTGGTATGGCTCACGGTTCCGGCAATCTTTGGGGTCCAACAATGGAACGTGCAAAAAGGAATTGCCGTCAATGAAACGGAAAGCTCGCGATTGATGCAAGCGTATCTATCGACTTCGCGTTTAGAAGAGTTAGACGGCAAGTCTCTGATCAGAGGTAGTGTACCGGCAAACTGGCGTCGAAGACTTAGTCGCCAAATTAATGAGACCGCGAAGCAAGTTGAGTTACCGCTTTTAGAAAAGCCAAGTATTCACGACTTACTACAACGTTGCATGCAATTGTTGTCACTCTCTCTTTTCGATGATGCGGATCAGATCCTAAGCCAATTGCCCATCACCAATTTAGAGGTGCGAACATTGTTGGCTATCATCGCACGGGAGAAGAATGATTGGACCCGAGTTGAGTCGTTGTGCAGCAAGTTGGTCTCGAACGAATTGAGCGAAGGTCGGCACGTCGACTCTCTTTTTTTTGAATTGCTGGGTGAGGCACTCGTGCAAAACGACAAAAAATCGGAAGCGATACTGTGCTTTGAAAGAGCTGCAGTCCATAACCCAGCAAACCGCGCTGAATTTGAGATGCGATTGGGTTCCCTCTATTCGGAAATCGGTGAGTCAGAGCGAGCCATAGAATACTTCCGGCTGTCCGCCAAAAGCGATCCCAATCGCGAAACACAGTCCATTCGAGAAGTCCGCAAAGTGCAAAACAATCATTGCCGTATTCATGCATGGAAAAAACTTGCCCGCACCGATTGAAAGTCTTCGTTTAAATCAAGCTCCACTTAATCCACTATCAACCCTTTTTTGAAAGAGAACAGTCCATGAAACGTATTTTGATTATTTCCTCGTTAATCGCTTGTGAAGCGGCGATTATTGACTGCGGTTGGTCGCACGATAGTGACAAAGACCAAGAGCACAATGTTCGGGCAGTTAAGCCTGCTGAAATGTACGAGCCCACCATTATGCCGGATCGAATCATTTTGACTTGGTCAGGCGATCCGAAAACGACGCAGGCGGTGACTTGGCGAACCTCCACGGAAGTCAAGGCGGGTTTCGCAGAGATCGCCTTGGCTGGTGCTGGTCCCGATTTTGCAATGGAATCAAAATCGATTGCGGCAACGTCCTCCGCCCTCAAGACAGATCTGAATACGGCCCACTTCCATAGTGTGCAATTCTATGATCTAAAACCGGTTACAAAGTATGCGTATCGAGTCGGAGACAAAACCAATTGGAGCGAATGGTTCCACTTCAGCACTGCAAGCGACATTCCATCACCCTTTTCTTTTATTTATTTTGGCGATGCACAAAACGATCTGCGATCGATGTGGTCAAGAGTCATTCGCGAAGCTCATTCGGACGCGCCCAAGGCAAAGTTCATCTTGCATGCTG
Organism: Pirellula sp.; assembly: GCA_043744075.1. Lineage (GTDB taxonomy): Bacteria > Planctomycetota > Planctomycetia > Pirellulales > Pirellulaceae > JBKCUI01. Next base: position 23,978 of record JAYTVL010000504.1, read on the forward strand.
GCGACTTGGTCAACACGGCACAGTCTGACGGCGAGTGGGGCGAGTGGTTCGGTGCTGGCGCTTGGCTTAATGCAATGATGCCAAGCGTTCCAGTTGTCGGCAACCATGAAATGCAAAGAGCAGAAGGGGGCGGAATTCGATTGACTCATCATTGGCGGTCGCAGTTTACTTTGCCTGAAGACCGTCTCGAAGGCTTGAGCGAAACATGTTATACGATGGAATATCAGAATGCTCGGTTTGTCGTGCTCAATAGCAACGAAAAGGTCGAGCAACAGGTCGAATGGTTGGAGGATGTGTTGAGCAAGAACAAACTTCCATGGGTTATTTGTTCGTTCCATCATCCAATTTTTTCGACCGCCAAAGATCGCGACAATGCGCAATTGCGAAAACTATGGAAACCCGTTTTGGACAAGTATCGAGTTGATCTTGTCTTGCAAGGTCATGACCACACTTATGATCGCACTGGCTTAGAAACGCCAGTAGCCGAACCAGTTACTGTAGGAAACGTTCCAACCGGAGTGAACCATGTCGATTCGTACACGGGCACGATCTATGTTGTGTCGGTTAGTGGCCCAAAAATGTATAGTTTGGATCCAAAGCCATACATGGTTCGCGTTGCCGAAAACACTCAGCTTTATCAAGTCATTCACATCGATGGAAACTCGCTACGTTACGAAGCAAGAACGGCAGTCGGCGATTTGTATGATGGCTTCGAATTGGCCAAAGAAGTCGGAAGGGTCAATCGGATGCAGGAAATGGAAATCCGACTGCCCGAACGCCGTCGCGCAAAAAGCAAGTCTGAGATAACTCGATAGTAAATTAATCAAATTGTCGCTGAAAATTAATGTATCCCTAATTATCATTTAAGCACCGTCAACATTGCACGCTGACGGTGCTTAGACTTTGAATCGGGGAGAAAGCAGTGACTGAAGATAGAACTGCACAAGAAGAAAAGAACGGCAAACGGCTTGCCGCTAACTCGTCGGACAGACCCACTTACAAAGTTGCATCCTGGATTCTCGACGCCCGACTAAAAGCTGTTTGCCAATATTTGCCCCTCGCTGCTTTCAACAGCGATGAAGATGTCGAGCATGTGCATCTACTGCGGATATCGTTGCGAAGGGCCAGCGAAGCGATTCGGATATTCTCACGGTTGATGGGAAGGGCTAAAGTCGATGATATTCGAAATCGATTACGACGATTTCGACAAGCAACTGATGAGGCTCGCAATTTGGACGTAATGGTAGAAAGATTTTCGTGTAGCGAAGACGTGCCAGTCCAGTTTTTGGAATTTCTCTATTCCGAGCGTCAAAGAGTTCAGAAACTGGTCAGGACAACCTACGCCGAAGCCCAAGCTGACAAATTCGAAGAAAGCATTGAACCGCTCGTATCGCAAGTCGAATCGCACCGTAACGGCCGAGGAAAGCAGAAGTTTGGTCGACATTCTCAAAAATATCTGGCGTCGGCCGTTAGAAATTTTTTTGAGGCTGCTGAGTCCAATCTAACGACAAATGAATCACTTCATGCACTTCGCATTCGTACAAAAAAACTACGATACACGATGGAGACCCTGGCAGCCGGCTCAGTTATCGACTCGAAGCTCTTTTCGCGAGTGAAGCTCATTCAAAAACTACTCGGAACCGTCAACGACCATGCTACCGCAAAATTGATCTTTCATAGTTGGCGTTCGACGATAGTTGACTTGGAGTTGAAAGCGTTTTTGAACGGACTGCTGCATGCGGAAGAGAGAGCTGCTGAGGATTTGCGAGCAGCATTCCTGGCCACATGGACCCCCAAAGTTGTATCTCGATTGAAGCGTCGGTTCCAAGTTTTCATAGCGAAATAGCCAGAGTGATTTCCGTCGCACCGATGTTGCAAATCCAACGACTCATGCGAGTCACAATCCTCGCATTCAGTGGACTAACGATGGCGATGCCCAGCATGCGGAGCCAAGTCATTTACGTCCAATGCTGCTGCATGTTCAAGCAGAACAGTCATAGGTGTTGTGTAGGGAGATGGTGACAACGAGCGACGGAACAACGCCGGCTGGGACGAATTGGCCTGCTTTTGCCGTATAGGTGCTTAAACCTACTTCTTTCCCTGACGCCTTTTCTCTTCAAAAAACTCTGTTAGTACTTGACCGCATTCAACAGCTAGAACACCACCTCGAATCTCGCATTGGTGATTTAGTCTTGGATCGGACAAAAGCTGGTATAGCGATTCGACAGCGCCTGCTTTTCGGTCGATGGCACCGTAAAAGACGCGAGGGAGTCTCGATTGAAGGATCGCACCAGCACACATTGGGCATGGTTCAAGCGTCACATACAACTCGCAATCGACTAAGCGCCAAGATTTCAGATGCGCAGCCGCTTGAGTGATCGCAATCATTTCGGCATGCGCCGTTGGATCCGCCAAGTTCTCTCGCTGGTTGTATGCGGCGGCAATGATCTGATGTTTGTGAACAATGATCGCCCCTACAGGAACTTCGTCCTCGGTAGCAGCTTGTTGGGCAAGTTCGATGGCTCGCCGCATAAAATGTTCGACGCCAAATGGTAGCAAGGACGCTCCGTCACTGTCCTCATCTAGGAACTCCATCGCGTATCCTTTGAATTCATGTCTACCGATTTAGGTTAGGCTCTGTTTCTAAAGTTATCCATCAACGAACGTAGCTTAGGCTTCCAGCCTGAGATTCCAGGAAAATCCCTCACAGGCAAGATGCCTATGCTACGTTTAGAAACAGAGCCTAGAGTTTTGGTGATACCACTACTTTTGCAATGACTCCGGAATTGGTTTGAGTCGGGACTGAAGTTGTATCCATTAATACCGCTGGAGCAACCTCAAGCGTTTGTGGCCCGCCATTCCAAAGCATTTGAGCATCAATCCCGTCGTTCTTTGCTCCACCAGCGAAACCGTAAGCTTGAGAAGTAATCGAACCTGGATCGACCCAAATATTGTTCTCGTCGACCCGGATCGTACCAAGGTCCTGGTCAAGATTACGGCGTTGTGCTTCGTAGAAGACCCAAACACCTAGGAACGTATTTTGCGCCTGCAACAAGTCTGCCAACGCTGAAACACTATCACGTGCTGCCGTCGGTCCGGAGGCCAAGCTCAGGCTCTCTCGAATTTGTCGCAAGTCTTCGTTGATGGTGATCTGTTGAGCTGCAATTCGGACAGCGTATCGCTGCAATTCAAAGTTGTATTGGTTGTACCGAATGTTTCGCAATTCGGATCGGAGCGTTTGCCAAACAGTGTCTTCAAAACGGTAATAAGTTCGTTTGGCCTGTTGGTACTCGATCAACACTTGACGGTATTGGTTTCGTTCCTGCATACGCGTGAGTGGCGAGTCCCACTGCAAACCAGCTCGCAGTCTTCCTGTTTTTCCACGCAGCGAAAGGGGATTGTCGGTTGCGTTTTGCATGTCGCCGGAGAATACGACGTCAAGCGTGCTCTCCAAATTATCAGCCACGACTTCGATGGCTCGCCATGAGTCCACGAGGCCGGCCCGTGTATTCATCCAGTCCAATCGATTGGCTCGTGCGATTTCGACGGCCTCTTCAGGCTGGATGTCAACTGGCGGAAGAACGACGCTCTCGATTCGTGCTCTGGCCTGCAAGACTTGGAGGGCAAGGACATCTTCCGCGAACTCAGCTAGGATGCTCTGACTAGGCAACAGTGCCTGATCACGAAGCGTCTCGAAGAGTTTCCGAGTATCTTTTTCATCTCGCTTCGTTAACAATTGCCCCAGATCGGAATCCAGCTTCTTGATTTTCTTTTCGCGATCTTGGAATCGTTTCTCAAGTTTATCGACCTCCTTGGTCAAGACTTCAGGAAGTGCTTTGATCTCACCGGAATCAAGGAGTGCGATGTCCAGCGACTCGGTTGGAAGTAAATTACAAACAGTCGATCGCTCTTGTTGATAGATTTCTCGCAGTCGAGCTAACTCAGCTTCGCGAGCGCCGGATACGCTTTTTAGTTTTTCGATGTCCTTTCGAATCTGGGCGAAGTCTTGATCCAACAGTGTACGACGAATCGACTCGATTTTGTCGATTCTACCTCGAATTTCGCTAACTGCTGCAGCTGTATCTTCGTTCCATTTCAAAGCGCGATATTTGGTTCCAGTCTCTTTTTCTACTTGGATTGGACTTAACTCCAGCAACTTGCCATTGCTGTCGCCAATCGAATTGCGTAAATCAGCAACTTGATCTCTTCGTTTTTTCAACTCCGAACTAATCAAATTGAATTGGTTCAGAATGGGATCTTTTATCTCAATACAAACATAGGGAGGTAATCCCAATGTAGTTTTGAAATTATCCATCGATTGTTCGAAATTGAATCGCAACTGCAACAAATTTGCCTGCGATCCAATCAATGCTTGACGGGCCTGCGCTACTTGGAGTTGCTGACTCGGAATAGCATCTTGACTGGCCGGAATGACAAGCAATTGCTCACGTAGCGTGTCTTCGAATCGAGCAAGATTTTCCCTTTGCCTGGCTACGTTTTCTTCCGCATTGCTGATTACAAGTTGATTTTGAACTAGCCCTAGAAATCCACCAACGGCTGGTACTGCACCGCCGCCACCACCGAAGCCTGCGTTCGTATTATTGTTTTGAACCGTACCAACAGTGCCGAAACCACCACCCAGACCGGTAAAGCCTTGCAAGCCAGCACCGCCGAACAAACCGCCGCGTCGCGTTGGTCCGGGTTCAGCTTGACGACCCACGGTTACGGTAGTGTAGAAGCCAGTTTTGTATCGTTCAAAAGCTCGGACGTTATAAAGGAGTGTTCGCTCCGCTAACGTTAAACGTTCCATGATCACGTCCCGTCCACCGCCTCGGAGCAACGGTTGAATCAAACTAAAATCTAAAAGCGTCGTTGCACTTTGCGTGTCCGGTCCGGCTAGCTGCCAAGTCAGCGAGTTTGCAAAACCCACGATCAAGTCCGCACCGTTAGTGAACTGGCGTTGCAATGCGATTCCGCGAGGTCCTCGTGAAAACGTCGACGCATTGAGTGTCGAGCGACTAGTCCCTCCATTGCCTCGTCGTAGCGATCCATCCGCCGTATACGATGCGCTGTATCCAGCAAACAATTGGTTTCCTAAAAAGAATCTTTCGGAACTAACGTCCAATGCAGAAAGGTAAAGAGTCTCAATTTCGGATTGATATACAGTATTGTGCAGGACCGCAGTCCTAACCGCAGCATCGGCATCAAGTACTAGCACGCCGCGTTCGTCCAGCGGTAAGTATTGCCACCAAATCGGATTCTCGGCAGTGTTTGTTTTGCCGTTTACATCCCAAAGTGGATAGCCTTTTTTGCCGTTCAGCACTTTCATGTACTGATGTGCTGTTGCATCGTCCTCTGGCATGGGAGGTCGGTCGGGATTGAATGGGTCGAACATTCGCGACGCTCTGTCCATCTGTATGCTTGGAATACTTGGCGAGCTTGCATCTGCGATTTTTTCGTTGATGACATTCGTAACTTCTTGGTCGGCTCGACAGCGATAGTGAGCTCGATTGCAACCCGAGGGAACAACGACTCCGTTTGCCAGAGCGGCCAAACAGGTCAATCGCACTGTTCGCTTCAACCAATTCCGTTTGCGAGATTTGTCACTCATTTCAGAACCGCCACTACCTAATAGGGAAAGTTACAAACTTATCTTTCCATTCTTTCGGCTCTTAGCGATCCTGCTGTTGACTCCTGGAATACCTGCTTTGCATGAATTGCGTAAACTGACTCTTTTACCAATTCTTCCGAAAGCGCGTGCGGCAGGCTAGCATTTTTGAAATGATTTGCGTTTCTTGTGGTAAGTAACTCGGGACAACGGTCTAATGGCAATTTGTAATTTCTGAGGGCCGAATTCGCAAGCGATTCCTAGCCTGCCAGCCCGCACGCTAGTGCGTTGCGGCTCAAAGTGCGCCAGCCCGCACGCTTGTCCGAATCATTACTTTCATTATTACACGCACGGAGCTAATTGGGTAGTTCTAGTAGTCTCGCCATTCGGTGGAAATCGCTATTCGTCTCGATGAACCTAACTTTCGTTACCAATGTTTCTGGATCGACAAGTTGTTCGAAAGGAACGAACGAAAGATTGAATTGTCCGCCAACAGAGACCATGACCCCGTTTAGCTTTTCCTCGACGAGAGCTCTAAAGGCCCCCACACCGATTTGAGAACCAAGCATCACGTCGAACGCAGTTGGAACACAACATCTAGACTCGTAACCCAGCTGTAAGCCATTGATTTTGCGGTTGCTGCCAGTTTTTTCCTTGTACGCTGCGCTCAGCATGGTCGCAAACGCTTTTCCGATCGCAATACTCGAAATCGCAATATGCCCATGATCGTCCCTAGTGATTCCATCTAAATAAGAATTGGGCAAATATTCGGCCAATCCCTCGGCAATAACTATGACTCCATAATTTCTTCCTACTTTTTCGCGAGCGAGCATCATGGCGACCATCTTAGCGACAACAGCCTCAAGATTCATTACGATCCTGGTTTTCACGGTTCCATCAGACTGAGCGCTCGTCTCTGTTTTTCGAAGAGGGCCAACGATGTCTTCAACGCTTAGCACCATGCATGCATCTCCAGCGATCGAGGCTCCATAAGCTAACCATCCAGCCGATCTACCCATGGCTTCGCAAAGGAAATAGGCTTGGCCGGCCGCCGCATCACGATTCAAATTCCGAATCTCATTTGCGAGCGTTTCGGCGGCGCTAAAGTAACCAAATGTGAAATCGATTCCCGGATAATCATTGTCAATAGTTTTGGGAAGATGGATAACTGGCATTCGAACTTCGTTTGCTCCAAACGTGTCTTGGTACAGTTTCATCTTGTTGGCCGTCTTAAGCGTGTCATCTCCACCAATACTAATAAGCGCATCCACGCCTAACGACCTCAATGCTAGATAAGCACGATGCAGCGGAGCTGACTTCACTGCATCGTGCAAATGCGCCGGGCTCGTTACACCCTTACCAGGATTGGATCGGGCAGTTCCGATCATGATCCCTGGCTCAGTTCGAGAGAACTCAAGTCTTGCTAGGGATAACTTTAGATAATGCTGGCCCTCAACCAATGGCACTTTGGGATCGAAATCAATCAAATTCGAGTAACCATGCTTGATACCGAAAACTTCTACACCAGCGTTCAACAAAGTAAAGGCAGCCGATGTGATTACTGAATTTGCGGCCGGTGCCGGCCCACCTGCAAACAATATTGCAACACGCTTGATGGCAGTCATAAGGATTGCTTTTTCTATTGAGAATTGAAGGGCACTAGTTTTCTGCCTCACTGAACTAAATTCGACCCCCATGGCATTTGGCCGTGGGTGAAGGAGATTAAGCGGCTAAAGCAAAAGCCACGCCGTTCCTCCATTCCCTGCATCCCGCCGCCGTTGGCGGCGGGATGCAGGGAATGGAGGAGGATTTTTCGCCTGTGCTTCTTAGCTAAAAATCTTGTTCAACAACCAGACGAGCTGGTTGGGGTTTTAATCCCGGACTTATTACAGTCGAACTATTTTGAACGGTCAAGATTGTAACGAAGGCGTTCAGAATGTCCAACGGTCAGGGGTTTGGTAATTTGGAGAATATGTTCTTGATTTTCGGTTTATGCGATGACAAAAAACCAGTTGTGTCCACTGCCTAGCATGATGATTGAATCGCTGACACCAAAAATACCGAATGTAACGTTTGTTGCGTTAATTCCGTACGCGACATCCTAAGTTGAGTTTGGATTTGAAATGTCAAAGTCGCAAAATCTGCAAACAACGCAAGAGTGCCTTGATATTACCCTTCACCGACGCATGCTTCGACGATCCGTTGCGTTGGCCATTGGGCTAGGGCTGACTGCAAGTTCGGTCGAATCGAATGTATATGCTCAATTCAATTCCGGCGATTTGCCGGCATCGCCATGGTCCAATCGTTCCGATAATGTGCAACCATCGAACTCTGGAAACCGTAATACAAGCGAACGGTTGCGACAACCTGGCATGTCGATTCAACCTCCAACATCGGCAAACCCCAATGAAACCAGCCATGTTCGTCCGGGGGTAGGTCAAGTCCGGGATTTACCTCGGCCCGCGCCGATAACTCTCTTGGGCCCCATGGTGCCACATCCATCACAAACGAAGAGTGCAGACAAGCCTGAACCGTCAATTCCCTCAACCAACATCCGGCCTCTAGATTTCCCAGGTGCGGCCAAGAATCCAGCCTCACCACGAAACGAATCGTCATCTTTGAATCAAAAGACCGCCTTGCCTTCGCATGCGTTGACCCAGAAAAAGCCGATCGATGCACAATCCGATTGGCACCGCGTGCAGGCAAGCGGTCTTGTCCTTGAAACCGAAAGTAAACCCGACTCAGGCATTTTGGATTTCGATACGGATTCGCAAACGGAACAACTGGCATCTCGAAGCGACCGCATTATGGGTACAGGATTGCCTGACCGTGATAACATCGCCGCCACAACAAAGTTGCCATCTCAAATGGCATCGTCCAAGTCCTCGGACAGTCGCGATGAGCCAATTACTTTGCAATCGACCAATCGATCGACTGCAACACATCGAACTGAGACGCCGCTCCAGCTTGAGCACCCTGGCCGGAAGGCGTCCTTGGTTCATTCTGTTGAAGAGCCGACTCCAGATGTACCTGATGTAATTTCCAAAGAAAGAGCTAAACCCGGCCTTGAGGTTCTACCAACAAGCAAAGCGAGGGTTGACGATGTTGAAATGAAACGCATCGCATTGGCTCAACGAGTAAGTCACGAAAGGCTATCGGACCCGGCGGCAGCTCCAGCGCGAGCACCCGAAGTCCTTGAGTCTCTACCTGGTTGGCAATCTATCGAGCGAGAATTAAAGCAAAGACTGGAACAGTGTGACTCGTTGCTTAGACGAGGCGCCATTCTTAGTGCGAGGGAGGAAGCGAACCAAGGCCTGCTTCGACTTTACCGCACCATGGATTTGCATCGTGGAAGTTTGTTCAGTGAGCCCGCCTTCGAGAAAGCCCTGACGGCCATGCGAGAGGAAGCGGATTTCCTAAAAAACCAAGGTAGCTCAGGAATCCAGGCGATCGTCGATAGCCACACAACGGATGCGCTAAAAAATAGGCCATTAGAATCAACTTCACCTGAAATGGCAGCCATGCACTATCGATGGTACGCCCGATATCAGTTGGTTACGGCCTCCGATAGTCATCCCTGGGCGGCTGACCTTCTCTACGCTTATGGAAAGACTCTTGAGAAAGATGCTGAACTTAATCCGGATCGTGCGACCATGTTCAGAAACCAAGCGGTCGTCTGCTATCAAGCTGCGACGCAAACAAAGCCAACCCAAAGCGAAGCGGCCAACCAATTGGGCTTCGCACTTATTCATCTTGGTCGAATCGACGAGGCGTATAATGCGTTATCTGCCTCAATTCAGTGCCAGCCGAACGCGAACGCATGGAATAATCTTGCGGAAGTGTTTCGCCAAAGAGGTGCCGTCGCGGACGTAGAATACGCATTGCAGCAAGCTGCCGCATTAGAAGCTGGAAAACCGAAATATAGCTACGATAATCCAGAAATTACGGAGGTAGAGCCCGCCGTGTTTGCCAAGTACAGCCCAATGCCGACGATGGCATCACCATCGCAGAATTTTTCTCAGAACAATGTGTCAGCGAGCGATCCGAACGGAAACCGTTCCACTATTCGCAATGCAAAGTCCGGCAGTCTGTTCTCCAAGATATTTAAATAATGAATACTCAACTTAAAATAACAACAATTAAAAATGGGCGTTTTTTCTTGGCTGCTTGGTGCTTTATCGCAGGAGTATTCTGCGAAAGCCTGAATGCGCAGTTCACCAATCCCGCGTCGCAGAATGCTCGTGCCGAGACGCTGAAAACGGGCCTAGTGCGTCCCGCAAACGCAGTAAGTCCGGCAAGTCACAAAACCGCAAGCAATGCGACTTCAGCCATGCAATCGTGCGGATGCGGTGGCGCAATTAGTTGCGGTGTGTGTGGGGGATGTGGCAAGATCCCCGCTGCTTTGCAAATGTGCCCACCTCAACAACCCACTGGCGTAACTTCCGGTGCCTGCAAGCCATGCATCACAGGCATTGATTGCGCACAGGATCCGAACGGTGAAAAACGCTGGTGCGACGCTCAATCCATCGATTTTCAGCCACTCTGGCACGGCGAATATATTGGCCCTATTCGATTGCCATCGTTGTTGGTGTATCGCGTTCGCATTAATGATGAAATTACGTTTACCTATATTCCAAATCGACAAAAAACGATCGAAGAGTACAAATTAATGGTAGGCGATGAGATAAGCCTCGACTCCATTTCCGATGGAAGCATTAAGCAACTAAGAGTTCCCGTTCAACCGGACGGAACAATTGTCGTGCCATTGCTTAAGAACCCTGTGGCAGCCTCGGGCAAGACAATTCAGAACCTTCGCAAAGACCTCGAAGTTGCTTACAAACAATACATCGTGTCTCCAGCGATCGACATTCTACCAGTCAAAGTAAACACTGCGGTCGAGGACCTTAAAGATGCAGTCAATGGACCGTTTGCTGCTGGCGGACGAGCTCTGACAGCCATCGTGAATCCCGACGGCAAGGTTCAATTGCCAGGCCTCGGTAGTGTGTTTGTTTTAGGCATGACGCTGGAGGAAATCAAGCGTGAAATCAATCTTCGATACCGCACGGGTTACGTTGGAATCGATGTCGAGCCTCGATTGGCACGAACCGCTTCGCACGTTTGTTACGTTTTTGGTGAAGTCGTCAAGCCAGGTCGCTTTGAAATGGATCGACCAACAACAGTAACTCAAATGTTGGCTCAAGCAGAGGGGGCACGCTTAGGTGCCAACACGAGGCAAGTAGTTGTTTTTCGTAGAGCAGAGGATTGGCGGCTGATTTCAACGATTCTCGACCTACGAGGAGCCCATCTTGGAAAGAGGCCAAATCCATCGGATGAAATCTGGCTTCGCGATGGCGACTTGATCATTGTTCCGCCCAAGCCAATCAAAGTCTTTAATAATGGCGTGCAGCAGGTATTTACGGATGGATTGTACAGGCTAGTGCCATTCCAAGGAGTTTCAATTCAGCGACAATAGTGTTGTGCTGACTAAGAGATTACCTTTCCTCGCTTTCACCATGTACATCTATGAGTTCCAAGTACGAAGTCGTTCAAGTCGAAGATCGCCGTCAAAGACGCGCATTTATGGATTTTATATGGAAACTGCATAAAAACGATCCAAATTGGGTTCCTCCGATCCGAATGAATCAAGAGGAACTAGTCAATTTTCGTCGTCATCCGTTTTACGAAAATGCGAAATGTAGAACGTTTATTCTACACAAAGACGGTGAAGTTGCTGGTCGAATTGCGGCTATTGTTAACAACGGACATAACAAACGCTTCGGTGAAAAACGCGGATTTTTCGGATTTTTCGATTGCATAGACGACCAGCAAGCGGCCAACCTGTTGTTTATGGAGGCTTGTCGCTACCTCAAGAGCGAGGGAATGGACGACGTTCGCGGGCCATGTAATCCGTCATTGAATTACGAGATCGGAGCCCTTGTTGACGGATTCGATACTCCGCCAACGTTCATGATGACTTACAACTGGCCGTACTATGACAAGCTGATCCAAGGCTTCGGATTCGAAAAAACTCAAGACCTCTATGCTTATGAAGGCAACCTTGAGATGCTAAAAACAGTCGACCCGAAGCTTAAGTTTGTCATCGACGAAGTGAAACGTCGGTTTAACGTTACACTTCGCCCAGCCAATCGGAAGAAGTTTGGCGAGGAGGTCAAGCTGTTTCTAAAGATTTACAATGAGGCGTTGCAAGGAACCTGGGGTTTTGTCCCATTGAGCGACGCCGAATGCGTTAGTCTTGGCGCCTCGTTGAAGTTGCTAATCGATCCGGTCTTGACATCCTTTGTGGAAGTGGACGGAAAAACGGTTGCAGTTGGTTTATGTCTGCCCGACTATAACCCATTGATCAAAAAAATCAACGGCAGGTTATTTCCGTTTGGTTTTTTGTCCTTACTCTTCGGACGTAAGAAAATCAAAAAGGTTCGCGTTATGAGTACCAACGTCATTCCAGAATACCAACGATGGGGGCTTGGTCTTGTCGTTCTCGACCGCATGCTGCCCGATTGCTTGGCGCTTGGGATAAACGAGGCGGAGTTTTCCTGGGTTCTTGAGAGCAATCACCTTTCTCGCGGTTCGCTTGAAAGAGCTGGTACAACTCGTACGAAAACGTATCGCCTTTATGATCGAACGCTTAGCGATATTTAGTAGTTCCTGCCTGCCGGGCGGGACTGCGACTGAATTCATGACCGGCAGGCAGGACCAACGGCCCGCCGATGGTTGCCCTACTGGTGCGATCTTCGCTGGGCTTTGCTATATTGCTTAATTAGGCCTTAACGCTGAATTCACTCCTACAGTTTCGATCGTACAGGGATGACATGAGAGATACACTTGCGGTGATCTTGGCCGGTGGAAAAGGAACACGCCTGGAACCTTTGACTAGAGATCGGGCCAAGCCGGCAGTTCCTTTTGGTGGCAACTACCGAATCATCGACTTTGTCTTGTCCAACTGCCTCAACAGCGGGCTGCGGAAGATGCTCGTACTGACTCAGTACAAAGCGATGAGCCTTGATCGTCACATCAATCTTGGCTGGCGAGACTTTTTTTGCCGAGAGCTTGACGAGTTTATCGACATAGTCCCACCTCAACAGCGGATTGATGAAAATTGGTACCAAGGAACCGCTGACGCAGTCTATCAAAACATATACGCAATAGAAAAAGAGCGTCCAAAGTATCTCGTCATTCTGGCAGGTGATCACATCTACAAGATGAACTATCACTCTATGTTGCAATACCACATAGGCATGCAAGCTGACTTGACGATTGGTGCCCTTCGAGTGAATTGCGCGGAGGCTAAGGAATTCGGCGTAATGCAAGTTGACTCGGACCAACGTATCGTCGGTTTTCAAGAAAAACCAGCCCAACCTCGGTCGATTCCGAATGATCACGGACATGCATTAGCATCCATGGGCATTTACGTGTTCAATACGCGGTTCTTATTTGAGCAGTTGTGTCACGATGCCAACGATCCTAAAAGCCACCATGACTTTGGCAAAAACATTATCCCGTCGATTATTGATCGACATCGCGTATTTGCTTTCCCGTTCAAGGATGAAAACCGGAAGCAGGACGCCTACTGGCGCGATGTTGGTACTCTCGACGCATTCTATGAAGCGAACATGGATCTTGTAGGTATCGATCCACTGCTAAATCTTTACGACGAAAGTTGGCCCATCCGGACTCAACAAAAAAATTTGCCGCCGCCGAAGTTTGTGTTTGGATCGCGAGGCGACGGTGACCGCTGCGGATTGGCTTTGGATTCCATTGTATGTGCTGGCACAATCGTAAGTGGCGGAAGAGTTGAACGGAGCATTCTTGGCCCTGGTGTTCGAGTCAACTCATTCGCACAAGTCTTCGATAGTCTTTTGTTTGAAGGTGTCGAAGTTGGCCGACGCACAAAAATCCGGAATGCGATCGTCGACAAAGGTGTCTGTATTCCGGCTGGTTTTGAGATCGGTTTTGACTTGGAGTTAGACCGAAGTCGGGGGTTTACCATATCCAACAATGGAATTGTAACCGTTGCCAAAACAGAAGACCTTTCGACATTGGCCATGCAATCCAACTTGAGTCCCCACCGAGCCGATAAAGGGACATCGAATATTGCCGCGCCGAACGGAACGAGCGGTCTGGGAGTGAATCCACAGTTTAGTCGGATTGCAAAATCCGCTCGAGAGGACGCAGAGGAATGAGTACATCACCAGTATTGTATTTATTAATGGGCTTGCTCTTTGGAACGACACTTTTGGCCGTCGGAATTGCCTTGGGCTTTTGGATGGGAAAACGCTTGCAAGCATCAGGCTTCGGCCAAACTCTGTTGGACCAACAGCAGATGGTTGCAGCGCTCCGCAACATGGCCAGTTGGACAACCGATTTTGCTGGCGATTTCACGCGCTATCAGTCCACCATGCAGTCCTTGACTCGGGATGCCGCTGACAACAATAAAGTGCGCACCAAGGAAGAAGTGCAACGATTACTTGACCGTATCGTCGATGCGAATAGTCAGTTGCAGACTCGATTGGAGTCGGCTGAAGAAAAACTTGATATGCAAACGAAACAATTAGCTGGCTACCTGACTGAAGCCCGGACGGACGGACTAACAGGACTCGCGAATCGTAAAGCCTTTGACAAAAAATTGGACGAGTGCTACACAAAATGGCAACAGACGAAACACCCATTCGTTCTAGCTCTCGTCGACATCGACCATTTTAAGAAGATCAACGACACATATGGGCACCCTGCTGGCGATGCAGTGCTGCGAGAGGTGTCCGTCCGTCTAAGAGATATCAATAATGATGCGCTCATCGTCGCTCGCTACGGTGGCGAAGAATTCGCCATAATCTTTGATGGCGAAGTAAAGGAAGCAGCCAATATTATGGAGAGGCTTAGACTAACCATCGCAGGCAAAACCATAGAAGCTGAGGGGCACACGATTTCCATTACGATCAGTTCTGGAGTCGCCCGAATCACGAGCGACGAACGGATAGGAAAACTCGTGCGTCGTTCGGATGAAGCCCTTTACAGCGCCAAAGTTGGAGGCAGAAATCGCGTATTCGTCCACAACGGTGTTCTGTGTGAGCGTTTTGGTGACCCCGGTCCCGGAACCAACCACGTAGAATCCACTCCTGCCAGCACAGTTGAAACACCACCCACTTCGAACGAACTTGAGCACCGCGTCCTTTCGCGGCTAGATCGATTGATTTCGCAGGAAGCAGCCCGCAAGGAATAAAGGTGGAGAGAACCGTGGACGTATCCATGCATAGTTCGATGTTGGATTTGTAATATCGTGTTTGAATCGCACAGGTCGAAAAAAATTAGGGGAGTATCTATCGCGTCCCGAGCTCTTTGCCTTCTAAGCTCGACAGAGCGAGAAATCAAAGTACTCGAACCCGCTCGGCGTTTGTCTGTTCCAGATTGAGGCGGCAACGGCCCATCGTCGGATGGTAATTTCTGGTTTTGCTTTTGGTTCTGCTTTCGTGTCATGCATCGGCACCTCCATGATGATGTTTTTGCGTCGATTTGGACCAATGGCCGGCAACACCACATGGGGGGGCGTTGTCATGATTTCACAAATTTGTTTTTGATTTTCTGACAGCTCCCCCCGGGACTGTGCCTTTCAAGTTAGGAAGCTTCAAAATACGTAGTTTTTACCCGATGGTTTACCAGACATGGACGCAGTACTGGGACCTGCCGCAGAATATTATTACAAACTTGCGCTGCCACGATGGAATCTATACCTCGCTTACGAGCGGATGAATCAGCAACTACAGCACGGAAAGTTCGAAGAGGTTGATCAAAAGGCCATTCAAGATGAAACAAGCGACTTCATGCGTGAAACGGAGGAACTCGACAAGATCAACGCGGCCAAGGCCGATATTCGCGCAGACATCTATAGCTTGGGGTGCACGCTATACCATATCCTTTCGGGCAAGCCGCCATTCACTGGAACCCATGGTGAGATCTTGATGGCCCATGCGCAGCGGGAAGCTCCGACGATCAATCTGCAACGAGCGGATGTTTCACCCGAATTAGGCGCGGTCGTAGCCAGAATGATGGCCAAGGAAATGACCAAACGATTCCAGACGCCATCGGAAGTGTCGGCTGCCTTAGAAAAATTCATCGGAAAGGGCAGCACGAGCAAAAACTATTCAAATGCGGCGGAGCCTGCACCCAACACAGTAACGGATCTTGCCGCGAGCGAGCGCGACACATCGGTCGAAGAGCCGAAACCGGAGCTATCGCTAGACTACGCGGCCGAATCGCATTTGGGGAAGGACCTGCTTCAATCGATCGCTGAAATGATGAATCGTCCTCAACCGACACAAATAGTATCGCGAAAGGCAATATTTCACGACGGAAAGGTTTCTCCAGAATGCTCGAAAGATCGAGCTTTCGCCTTGAAGAATGGGATGTTGGTTACAAGCAACGACAATGATAAGCTTTTGTTTCAAATGAAAAGCTTGACGAGTTGACTATATGCATGCCGTTTTTCGAACGAACGCAAAAAATTCTTGACAGGCAAGAACATTCAGTGACCTTTCTTGGTGGAGCGACTACGAGTCGCTCGATTTCTTGCAAAACTCACTTCGAAGGTTGCAGGCATGGCACCAACACGAATGTTCAAGGAGAGAGCAATGTCTCGGATTCCATCACCATCTTTTTATCCCAATTCAATTTCCAGCTTAGCCATCGAAGCTAGTCGTATAAAACGACTGGCTCGGAAAGAGCTAATTCGCTCCGCAGGTATTTCTGTCGGGTCGATGGTAATCGTAGCTACTTTCGGATTGTTGTCTCCGCTGCCCGCGATAATGTTTGTCGCAGGCTCGCTCATCGGTCATGGACTCGCCATGCGCTGCGTCTCCTACGAATGTTCTAACCATCGTGAGAACAGTAGCCAATCCGATCGAGTCGAATCGTCGGCCGCCGCTTGACCGACCCACCGACCCCGCGTCGCTGCCATTGGCACCACCGTGCTTGCTCGGGCACCACCGACCTCGCCGCCCCCATGCGAGCTCGTCTCGCTGGAGCGCAAGTTTATTCGGCTAAACCAACGACGACCCAAAGTTGCAAAAGACCCCTGCGAGCTTGCCTCGCATGGTGGATCAGTTTCATTGGCTAACTATCGTTCGCAAACTTTAGCCAACGAAACTTGGCTTCAGGCGGGACGAGCCACGCCTGGGAGCTATTGCGTTCTCTTCCAGCTTGATGACCAGGAGCTATCTGTTGTTTCACGCAAGGGACTGATCTCAATGAAACAACTGGCCGGACGCCCACAGGATCTCGCTGACATTGTTGCGATGGAGCAAGTTGGCCATCCATGATAAATCGAGATCCAAATCAAGATCAAACAGAACGTCGGTTAGGTGATCGAGAGTTGAACAAGAATCACTCTCGCGGCATCTGCCAAGATATGTCGCCAGCAGCAATTCTGTTGCGCCTTCCAATCCTTAGCGACTTAAGCCACGCCTGCCTTGAGCTTGGGACGGCAAAATGGGTTCGCAAGGCAAGAGATGAAGGCGGCAGCTAGAGTTCCTATGTCGTCGATAATCGTTGCAGTGATTACGCATTGCAAGCCGGTCAGTCTTGCTTCTCCTGACACAAGGTCAGTGGAGAGCGGCACCACCGACCTCGCGTCGGTGGACCGATGACTGACCAGCTAGCCTACGACACTACTCGAACAGGCTCCCCGCCCCATCGACCTTGCGGGCTGTTGACTTAGTGCGTTGTGGGCGATTCAAGATTTTTGAGTTTTTTCCCCGATCTCGCTTTCAGCTAACATTTTTCGATCGAACGCGACGTAACTACGCATATTTCACTTTGGTGCTCCCTGGAGATGGTCTGTGAGGGCGATTATGCGCGCAGAATGCCCCCATTCCCCCCTAGCAGCTCACGGTCGATGCTTCCAGCGTCGATTGCGTACGTACCTTCGGCCACATCGTCATCAATTTTTTGAGATTGAATGTCAGGCAACTCCATCGCCACTCCTGCACCACTCCGGTGTGACCACGCAGCAGAAATCGCCTTACCCCGAGGTTACTCTTGATTATTGCGAACGGTGTCTCGCCATAGTGCTGACGCGCTTTGTATCGCTCCTTCACTGTCGCATCCTGCATCCGTTCGGCTTGTCGTTCTCGGACCTCCTGAAATTCGGCCATCATCGAAGAGATCCTCCAATGCGTCGTTTGATTCCAGCTTGGACAATGCATCGGTAATTTGCCCATCGAGCTCTTCGATGAGCTTAGAAACATTCTCTCTCTCTTGTAGGTCTTGGATCGGCTGGCATCTGCTCGAACCTTGGTGCCATCAATACACAATTCGGACAGCTTTGCGACCTTCATTGAGATAGCGAGCTGAATCATTTGACGGTAGATGTCCTTCAGCTCCTTTTCGTTCTTCCGCCGAAACTCGGAAAGTGTGGAGTGATCCAGCTTCCTGCCTGATGTTAGCCAAATGAAATCAATGGAGTGTTCGACTGCGTACTCGATTTGACGACTCGAACGAATCCTTCGACTCAACGCGAACAAAAGCACTTTGCAAAGAATACTTGGATGAATGGGAGGCTGCCCGAGCTTGCCGACGTACACGGCCTCCCATTTGGTCCAATCAAGTTCATCCAAGATCTCGTCCAGCAATCGAACGGGATGGTCTAGCGGAATGCGTTCCTCCAGTGTGCTAGCGAACAAAAGAAGCTGATTCCTTGGCATTGGCGCGTCTTGCCAATAGCTAAACTTCGGTATTCGATAACTCATGAATCCATCCTCGACCGGCATGTGAACCAACCCTACGACAAATCATAGCGCGATCGGAAATTAATGATAGGCATAGTGCCTTTCAGTGGGGACACTAAATCAACAGCCCGCAAGCCACGATGGAGAGCACGATCATGGTGATCACGAATGTAGCTGCCTGTTGCGGCTCCACTGATGCGGGATCGGTGGAAGCCTTTTCCAGCTTCGACCCCCTACTCTTTTCATTGCGAGACATAATGTCTACAATAGATGTGATGTGAGTTCATTTCTCTTTTGGATCATCTCTGGAGTTCAACATGTTCGATGTTTCTAAGTCAGTCTTCGTTTCCTTAATTGCAGCGCTGATGATTGCGGCATTTTGCAGTTACGCTTTGGCGCAGACCGATCAGGTCGACGCAAAAAGCGATGCCGCACAGGCCCTTATCGAAAAATGGAAGGAGATCTACGACGAATTCATCGATAGCATCACACTTACTCATAGCCCTAAAAACAGCGACTCCACACAATCGACGGATTTGGCAAAGCTCGAACGGCAAACACTTCTCTCTTTCAAGGGGGATATTCCCGTTGCTTCTCGACATGGCAAAGTATATCTCTGGACCGACAAAGGACGCCCCATCATCATCGGCGCGATCTTTTCTTCCCATGACAATGATGTGAAAGGAGCTCGAGTCTTAGGGGTCAGGTTCAACTTATTAGTTGATGGAAGCGTAACCGGTTCCCGTTTTGATGAAGTCTTTTGGCAGTGTGATGATCATAGCGCAAAATGGAAAGAAGGGCTTACCGACCTTGTTCCGTCTGACAGCCGAACGACTCGCTTGAGTCAAATGAAAAACATTGTTCGACAGTTTGAGACAAGTAGTGGGACTAATTTAAGTCGACTTTTGCCCCAACCTATTTTTCGGTATCCTGAAAAAACAGCGGGCGTTACGGATGGTGCGATCTTTTCGTACTGCAGGGGAACCGATCCCAATGCATATCTCCAAATCGAAGCCCGGCAGGACCGTTGGTTCCTGGCCTGTTATCGTGACGAAGCAGGAAACAGATTAGAGGTTCGCAAAGGAGACAACGTTGTATGGTCGTTTGACCGCCAAGTACCAAAAGATCGATTCCAGACTGAACCGTTTTATTTCAAATTTACATCCGAACGTCGATTGGTGAGCGACCCGAACAAGATTCTGTTTTCTATCTGGGGAAGACGCTAGAATATTACCGAATGAGATCGGTGGCGAGGAACCAAAACACATGCCTAGATTTCGCCAACGTGGAGCATGCCTAACCGGGGTCCCGAAGGCTTCCATCGGTTCCATACCGGTGGGGCCACAACTGACAGCTACAAGAAATCGCAAATTGGCTGGCACTCCGTCCGCCTTGTGCGCGCCTTGTGCGGGCGGAAGCAACGTTGCGTGCAGTGAAACGTTGCTTCCATCGGGACAAGCCACGATCGACGTCAGGTTTTGATCAGAACACTTGCCATTGGCGGGGCAACATCCGGTTGGCTTGGTTCCAACACAACTCTGGGAAAGGAAGCGTCAATGGAAAGCGTCCAATTGAACTCTCGGCTTTTCAGCTTCGTTGGCGGGGACTTCATGACGCTATTCGATTACGCCAAAGCTGACGAGGTAGCCTTCGATGACATGCTAGCGGATCTAAGAGCGACAGGAGAATGGAAATTCATTGATCGCGAAGTCGATATCCGCATTGAAAAGTCGTAAGAGTACAAAAAAAGATTCCGCGGGCTCCCAGAATTAATCGGAAGCATTTCCACCATAGTGGAGTCGGTGAGCCAATACATGATCAAGTGGTTCCTCCGGGGCGCCCTTTTTTGGCCTCCTGCGGAGTATCGGTGACCTATAGGATTGGTTGAGGCGTCTGCAACTATGGCCAAACAACCTTGCCTGGATTCACTGTTCGGATGCTGTACAACGTTCCGCCGCCGGTTACGTAAAGTGTCTTGAGATCTTCTCCACCGAACGCGCAGTTCGTTACCTCGTCGCGAGGAACATGAACAAAATCAATCAACTTCCCCGTCGGGTTGAATACGTAGATGCCACCCCGCTGGTTTGCGTCCGGCTCAAACGGTGGTTTGCTTTCGCTCGTGCCGGCCGCGACGTAGAGGTTTCCTTCGATGTCTTGCTTCAGTCCGTCTGGCCCACGCCCCTTTCCCCAATCATGAATCAAGCGTTGACTTGATGGAACGACTGATCCGTCCTTTTGTAAATCAAACCGCCAGAGTCTTCTCGCGCCGCCTAACCGATCATTGCAATTGTCTGCTACATATAAGAATCGGTCATCAGCGGAAACGAGCACGCCATTGGCCCGTTCGACTTCGCGTCCAAGGACTCTTTTCACGCTACCGTCAAGCTCAATACGGTAGACTCCTTCTACCGTTTCGTCCGACTCATTCCGTTGTTGCATGTCGTCGCGACCCCCATAACGAGGATCAGAGAAATAAATTCGCCCCCGTGAGTCTACGGTTAAATCGTTCGGCGTGTTGTACGCCTTACCCTCGAAGGATGACGTCAACAACTTGACCGTTCCGTCACGAAGCGTACGAGTTACCCGTCTAAGCGTTGGTTCGCAAGCGAGTAAGCTACCATCGCGATCAAACAGAAGTCCATTGGTTCCAGTGCCATCTCGAAACACGCTGGCTTTTCCATCTTTTCCTAAACGATTGATGTTGCCATTGCCACTGGACAACACTCCCAACTCTGGATCCCATGCTGGACCTTCACCGCCCCGTCCTGC
Organism: Pirellula sp.; assembly: GCA_043744075.1. Taxonomy (GTDB): domain Bacteria; phylum Planctomycetota; class Planctomycetia; order Pirellulales; family Pirellulaceae; genus JBKCUI01. The sequence goes on from JAYTVL010000504.1 coordinate 45,092, forward strand.
TTCCGAAACGATTGTCATAATTGCATTCGGTACAAACATCGATTTCTTGTTGTTGTTCGGCGCTAGCACCGCCGATTGGCGCTGCACTTCCTTGATAATGCTCGCTTCCACTTGATCGGACCATATCGATGGCAGTCCGTAGTAAACCATGGCTCCTCCACCCTCGTAGCCTCCTTCCTTCAACACGCGATGGCTTGGAATGTATGCCATGACGTCGTGAGTGTAGCCCGCGACAAACGTCGAGCGAGGAAGTTGTTCTTTGATGCGGAGGGAGTAATCCACGACGACTTCCCCGCCCAAGGCTACCAAATTGAGATCGTTTCCGATCCTCCAGAATGAAATCGGATAGGGGTACGATGATTTCAGAGGCTGGCCGGCATCGATGTTTTCCAGAAGTTGTTTCGCCCGCAGCACTTCGTAGATCGACTTGGAATCTGCTTGTTGTCGAAGCTCCTCTATTGTGGGAAGTTTGTCAAATGCCAATTCGATTTCGCGATACTCACAAGTTAGGGTTGGCGAGGCAGGTTTCATCTCGGTTGTCAGCAGCGTTTGGTCTACGGCCGACGCCAACTGCCTTCCGTAATGACTGGCTAACTCGACGGTTCGCCGCGGAATCGGGTTTTGGTCCGCTCCACAACCCGCGAAAAAGAGTGCTACACATCCCGGATGCCGCGATTCCAATTCCATCTGTGCGTAACCAGGAAAGTCACCCGACCATTGATAATCACCCAAAACTGTGGCATGGCATGCGTACCCAAAGAGGATCGACTTTAGATCACCCTTTTCGTTGCGGACTGCAAGGACGGGAACGTCGTGATCCTTTGGACCAACGAGCTGTCCGAGTGACCTTAGTTTGTTTCCGTCAGCCTCTTTGTTATTTCGGCGATTCACTGCGAAATCGGAATGTCCGATTCCCCATGTGATTCTACTTGGCTCCATGCGGTTCAATGCATCACCGACCACTCGAACGATGGTGTCGCGCAAAGTATCCGCATACCGATTGACTTGTGCACGCTCTGTTTGATTCAGTCGATAGAAGTGGAGCGGTCCTAGATTGCGTTTGACTACGGGGCCGGAATGAGTATGCGAGCAACACAACATAACTTGCGAAGCAGGAATAGCGTACTTCGTTGAGATGATTTGTCGTACTTCGGACGCTAGTTCGCGATCGATTCCAACTAAGTCTAGCGTTACGATCACCGCCTTGGTTTGGGTGGCCGACTCGAGAACAAGAGCTTTGGAATAGAGCTCGGTTACCTTGCCGTCTGCCGGCCGATCGCGACTGGCATAACCAGCCATCGGCATCAACTCGGCAGGTGTGATAATGGCCGACGCAGCACCGGCTCGCCAAGATTCTGCACTGGAATATTGCGTTGATCCAAGTAGAACAACGATGAAAAACGATGAAAATAGTACTAGTCGCATGGGAGCAATCTCGGATGTTGAAGGGGTTGTTCAGGTCGAGGGAAGTTATGGAGCGGATGTAGCAAGTTGAATTCGAGACCGTCATTGTATCCGAGCGGCTATTCCTTCATACTAAGTACCGGCTGATCAACCTTTCGATTTTTTTTGCATACGAGGAGACTTATGAACCATCGCCGTGAATTCCTGAACCTAGTTGCCGCGAGTGCGTTAGTTGCGCCGTTAGCGAGTAAGTTAAGTCCTTCCGTTTTGGCCGCAGACCCGCCACCGATGATGATAGACACGCATCAACATCTATGGGACTTAGAAAAACAAAAGCTGCCGTGGCTGGCTGGAGCGCCAGATATACTAAAACGTACGTATCATTTGCCGGAGTATCGAGAAGCCACTCAAGGATTGAACATAAAAGCCGTTTACATGGAGGTTGCCGTTGACGCTTCGCAGCTTTCTCAGGAAGCAGAGCACGTTATTAGCTTGAGTCGCGACGCGACCACGCAGACGATCGCAGCGGTGATTGGCAGCAGACCCGAATCGTCACAGTTTACCGATTACATCACTAAATTTAAATCGGTCCCAGAAGTGAAGGGAGCACGTCGTGTGCTGCACGAAGCGGAAACGCCAGCTGGTTTGTGCCTACAAGCTGAATTCGTAAAGAGCGTGCAGAAACTTGGAGAACTGGGACGCAGTTTTGACCTATGCATGAGGGCAAAGGAACTCTCCGATGGTGCCAAGCTGACTGAACTCTGCCCGGAAACTCGATTCATCGTCGACCATTGCGGCAACGCTGACCCAAAGTCGTTCCGAAAGTTTCCCGGTGTCGAGAGCCAGCCGTCCCATTCTGTTGAAGAATGGAAGTCGGGAATCGAAAAACTGGCCAAACGTCCGAACGTAATTTGCAAAATCTCGGGTGTCATCGCAAGCTTGCCCAAAGGTGGTGATGCAAACGATCTCGCCCCAATCGTGAATTTTTGCTTGGACAGCTTCGGCCCAGATCGCGTCGTTTTTGGAAGTGATTGGCCGGTTTGCTTGCTAGGTGCGCCGCTTAAGACCTGGGTCAACATGCTCACGCAAATCATAAGCTCCCGATCAAATGCCGACCAACAAAAACTTTGGTCAGGAAACGCTATTCGACATTATGGACTGAAGATTTAGGACTAAATCCGTGAAATCATTTTACTTGTCTGTCCAGCTTATTCGTTCGAAGGCTGCATCGCTTTTTGTATGCATCATTTTTGCGTTCAACTCGCTGATTGCAGACGCTTCAGTTACTGCAGAGATCGTTTCGGTCAAGAAGATTTGGGATGCTGGCCGACATAATGCGTTCACAGATCTGATTCGCTTTGAAAATCGTTGGTACTGCAGCTTCCGGGAGGCGGATGACCATGTCGGAGGCGATGGACAATTACGTGTGCTTACTTCAATCGATGGTGAAACATGGGAATCTGCTGGGTTGCTCGGTGAACCAGGAATCGACCTTCGCGATCCGAAGCTTTCAATCACCGCCGATGGCAGATTGATGATCGTGGCCGGAGGCAGTGTGTATAAAGGCGGTAAAGTCTTGCTCGGTCGACAACCGCGAGTCGCATTCTCGAATGACGGCAAGTCATGGTCTCCTACTCAGCGAGTGCTAAATGAAGGCGACTGGTTATGGCGAGTCACGTGGCACAAAGGCAAGTGTTATGGCATCGCATACGATGCATCGAAACGGACAACGGCAGCTGCACGAGAGGCTGCCAAGAGTGAGACGCCAATCGAATCAGGAGCAGCCGATTGGAAGCTCAAATTGTTTTCAAGCGACGACGGCGTAAAGTTCGAGCTTGTTACGTATCTAGACGTGCCGGGCCACCCGAACGAAACGACCATTCGTTTTCTCAGCGACGACACGATAGTTGCTCTCATTCGCCGCGAGGGTGGAGACAAGAACGGCTGGATCGGCAGCAGTCGGGTTCCATACAAAGAATGGAAGTACTCAGCTACAAAGCATCGCTTGGGCGGTCCCAATTTTATTGTGCTCCCGGATGGTCAAATGCTGGCTGGCAGTCGAGTTTACCCCGACGGCCCGAAAACAATGCTGTCCCGAATGAATATGACTGACTATGAACCGATACTCACTTTTCCGAGCGGAGGGGACAATAGTTACCCAGGTTTCGTTTGGCACGACGGACTGCTTTGGATGAGCTACTACTCGTCACATGAAGGAAAAACGAGCATATATTTGGCAAGAGTGCGACTCAAGGAAATGGCGGAAGCGCCAATCGCAATCCCTCCGACGAAGCCGAACATCGTCTTCATCATGGCAGATGATCTTGGATGGGCCGATGTTGCATTTCACGGTGGAAACTCCTCCACTCCAAATTTGGATCAACTTGCTCGCGAAGGACTTGAATTGGCTCAGCATTACGTTGCACCCGTTTGTAGTCCGACACGAACTGGGCTAATGACCGGACGGTGCTGGAGTCGTTTTGGAGTGACTTCACCTCAGAACAACGTAGCTCTGCAGCGAACGACTTTGACGTTGCCGCTCGCATTGAAGTCGGTTGGATATGAAACTTGTTTGACAGGCAAATGGCATCTTGGTTCCCTGCCCAAGGTTGGGCCGAATCACTTCGGATTCGATCATTCTTACGGATCGCTGGCGGGCGGCGTAAGTCCCTGGAATCACCGTTACAAGCAAGGAGAATTTGAAAAGACTTGGCATCGAAATGAAACGCTCATCGAAGAGAATGGGCATGTGACTGATTTGATTGCGGCAGAGGCGATTCGCTGGATTGAAGGACGTGGAACGGCTCCGTTCTTCTTGTATGCTCCGTTTACTGCAGTTCACCTGCCAGTCAAAGAGCCCAAGGAATGGCTTCAACGCGTCCCGCCGAATATCACCGGCGATGTTGCTCGTCACTATGCCGCAAGCGTCATGCACTTGGACGACGCGGTGGGTAGGATCGTTTTGGCATTGGAAGCGAAAGGTGTTCGCAAGAATACGATGCTAGTGTTTACCAGCGACAACGGCGGAAGCACGGCACAGAATAATGATCTCAAGTATCCAGACGACCAATGCCCGAATGGCAAGCTGCCTGGCAACAACAAGCCGTGGCGAGGCGAGAAAGGAGAATTGTACGAGGGAGGAACTCGTGTGCCGACGATCGTCAGTTGGCCGGGACGAGCCAAGTCGGGAAGCGTCAGCGATCCTGTTCAAATTACGGACTGGATGCCAACCCTTTGTTCGCTGGTTGGCTTCAAACCGGACCGAGACCTCAAATGGGATGGAACTAATATCGCGGCGCTCTTGGAGGAACATAAACCGCTCCCAGACCGTTCGCTGTACGCGGTTGCTCCCAATTGGCGTTCGCGTTCATTACGTCATGGGCAATGGAAATTGATTGTTTTTGAAGAGGGAAAAACACGCAAGAAAACCGAGTTATATGACATGTTGGTCGATGCGAAGGAATCTTTGAATGTTGCAGAACAATACCCAAATCATGTAGAGCGGTTGTTGATGGAATTAGAGACTGCAGCCGTCCAGGATCGTGACGCGGAAGCGGGGAATTGAACAAATTAGCGGGCGGACAAGGTTGCGAGTGCAATCGTTTCCGTTGGCTTTACGCCCAATGTCACTCACTTTGTAAAACTTGAGCCTCAATGCGCTAGCATGAGGGCCGGATTTGCAATTGACTACTAGCCTTCCAGCCCGCACGCTAGCTCGTTGCGGCTCAAAGTGAGTGCCATTGGTTTGCGCCAGGGGGACAGCAACTGACAGATACATAAATCGCCAAAACGAATCCACCGGATGAAATCCGAATGTCGCAAGGTTAAGCGAATTGCCAACCGAAATTGTAGCGGTGCGGCGCGAGCCGCCCGGTATTTTGCTGGATATCCACTTCGCCACCGGACGGCTCGCGCCGTTCCGC
>JAYTVL010000505.1:0-13496 GCA_043744075.1 Pirellula sp.
GGACTCGTCACCTCGTCCACTACTGTAAAATGCAGATGGAACAAAGCACTAGGCGACCCCCGTTACCCAAGCCATAGTCATCAATGTAAGGACGAAAACCGAGAATGTCGAGTCACGACTACGGATTCAAGAATCGTAGTGTGTATGCTTTGTCAACAGACGCTTTGCCTGCGTCGATCAATTTGAGCGACGCCAAAGTCTCAGATAAAGTGGTCCACCGTTCGGCGGACATCGAACCAATCGCAGAATCGCCTTCAGCGGTTGGAATGCAAAGCGGCTTGAGTGCAACTACGCCAAATTCCAAAGCGTTCTCTTTTATGCCTTGCTTGTTTTTGGACAGAATTAATGAGTTTGTTTCCTTGGGGGACTCTAAGTACTTCTTCCAACCCTCAATGCTAGCTTGTACCATCCGTTTGCAAACTTCGGATTGTTTTTCAACCTGGTTTTCGGTTGCAATCAGGAGGCTTGCGTACGGGTTGTAACCGATTTCAGACATCATGAGCTCAACTACTTCGACCCCTTCCTGACGCGCCATAAATGGTTCGCTGAAACTGTATCCCTGCGTGGCGACCCCTTTTTCTGCAACAAGCAGAGCTACGGAACCGAAAAACGGAACCACAACTACTCCCTCGGTCAGGAACCCTTTGCTTTTCAAGAATGGAACATAGGGTCGCGACGAATCGATCTGAAGTTTCATGTTCTTGATACCTGCAAACGTAGTAATGCCTGAGTCCTTTCGGACCATAATGCATCTGGGGCCATTTTGAATGGGGGCCATCAAAGCCACCAACGGGACTTCTTGACTACGAGCGATGAGCACATCGTCGGCGTTAGCAACGCCAAATTGAACACGTCCGAATGACAGCTCTTGAGGCACCAAGGTTTGTTTCCCGCCAGGACGAATCTCGACCTCAAGACCATATTTCTCAAAAATCCCGTGGACCTGGGCGGCAAAAAATCCGCCGTGTTCCGCTTCGGGATACCAATTGAGAAGAAGCGAAACTTTGTCTTTGGCTCTCGGCTTTGAACTGGGCTGTTTGGCATCTCCTACGATCTGTGCAGCGTTTTCGGACTGGCCCTTAGTCAGCGACTGTTGAACCACAGACTTGTTGCCCGGACCGGTGGCTACTTTCGGTGCGTCACAAGCAGAGTAAAACAAGAGGCCGAAAATAACAAAGGAACACAAAAGTTTTTGTTTCATTTTCTTAAGGATGTTAGTTCGGGTAATTTACGGTCAGTGAACGTTTAAGGCGAGGGGAAGCTTGAAATCTACCTATAAATTGGGTGGCACGCCCTGAGGCACGTTCGGGCGTGTGAAGTGTCAATTGCGTTGGACCTCAAATCCACGCCCATCGCCATCGCTCTGAGCGTGCCACCCGGTCCCCTGGTGTATTCCAGTCTGCCGCTCCTATAATTGTAGCGTTCACGGCAAGATGCATCGTAACTTACGCAAGAAGCTTGGCGAATATTACTCGCTTAGTCGAGCGGCAGGATGAGTCTACCAAGCGTAGATTGGGACCATCGTCCCGATCGTTCGTTTGGACGGGACAATGGTCCCATCCTACGGTAATATTTTAACTGCCGCACGTCTCAAAGGACTCCATATGGAAGCCGACCCAAACCAGATCCACTCGAAATCATTAGATGCCGCGTCTAAGCCCAAATCTGGCAAACGGAAGTGGTGGCGAGCAATAGGCATTGTCTGTCTCGGACTATTGGTATTCATTTTAGCGATTCCCACGATTCTTGGTACACGTTGGATCTATGAACCGCTTATTAAACGTCTTGCTATGGATGAATTTGATCTTAACATTGAGTCGGTCCAACTCGGTTGGTTCAGCCAGCTCGAATTTAAGGGGATTTCCATTGCCCAATCCAGTAATTCCAAAAGTGTCAGGCCACTTGTTTCGATTCGGTCGATCCAATCCAATCGGGGGCTGATGGGTTATTTGCTCAACGGTCGAAATCTCGGCCGGTTAGAAATCGTCGAGCCAAAAATAGACATTGCCTTGCTGGAGGACGGTTCCAATTTAGAGCGGCTTTTCAAATCGATTGAAGGAGCTCAAACTCCAAAGGCCAAACCAAAATCACAGCCCAAGCTGGACCTCGACTTGGCCGTTCGCAGTCTTAGTGTGCAAATCGAGCCAATGGGTGGGAGTCGAGCCATTCAAGTCATCCCCCCTATGAACGCCGACATTTCTTATCGAGCACTCAATGATGATGCGCATTTGATCATTCAGCCAATGCAGGTGCTTGATCAAACGGAACTTACTCCAGAACTGGTTCGATTGGGTGTAGGACTTGCCGTTCCGCTGCTTGCCAAGTCTGCGTGGTTTGATGGTCGCGTCTCACTAAAGACAAAAGAGATCCGTGTGCCTCTTGCGAAGCCTATAGATAGCCGAGGCCAGGCGACTCTGACATTGCATCAAGTTCGAAGCGGTCCGTCTGAGCCGCTGATCGTTGGCGCATTGGATGCGTTAGCAAATCTGCGTGGCAAGGAAACATCCCACGAGATTGTTTTCGTCGATGGCTCTCAAGTGGCCATTCAAATTGCAGACGGAAAGGTATTTCATTCAGGTCTTGAGGCAGGACTGCCTAAACTGGATCAAAGGCTTCAAATCGCTACACAAGGATACGTTGGTTTCGTCGATCGATCTTTGGACTTGAGCGTGGAGATTCCCATTCCAATTGAACAGCTTGCGCGTCGCGAAAAAATTCAGCAGCTCGGAGTTCCCAGGGTAAAGCTACCAATCGGTGGGACGCTTGATGCGCCAGAAATCAAATGGGAGGTCATGCGAGGCGAGTCGGCATTGCTGTTGTCCGTGATCGCTGGCAAGCTTCAAACCGACGCGCCTTTCACTAGCACGATCATCGATGCGATTGGGGACGTCACCGAGGGGAAAGCGGACGAAGCGATTGCTACCGCCGTGGACTTCGTGAGGAATCTTCGAAAGCGCAGAGCCCAAGAGAACGAGAATGAACCGAAGGACATTCCGCCACCCAAAGAGACGGATGAGCCGGAGCTGCGGCGTCCAATTCGCGATGCACTAAAAAAAATCCTCAAAAGGGAATAGTAAACTAGTGCCAAAACTTTTAAGTTCCTTCCACTAGATTGAAGCTTATGGAGCCTGAGGCGCTAGCCGATTTCCTGCGGCGTCGCCCGGCTAGCGCCTGGGCTGTGCGACAAATAGCAGTTTACGAAAAATGCGTTGATGCGGGTTTTGTTTTGTTCTGCGATCTGGCCTTCAGGTTGGACGAGGGCTTGTCCCCCACCAACCTTGTTTTGGCGTACTAACGGGCGGAACTCGCGAATCGACCGTTCCCCACTGCTTTGCCCGCCGGAGACGGGCAAAGCAGTGGGGAACAGGTGTTGGTACGACCAATTGTATGTAGTTAGTACGCCAAAACGCATCCGTCGGGGGCAAGCCCCGAACGGATGGGCTACCGATATTTTCTAACTCTATGCGTTGTTCGGAACAAAAAAGACTTGATATAAATCAGAAACAAATATCGAAACTGCTATTTGTCGCACAGCCCAACTGGCGCCTCAGGCTCAATCCAAGAAACCGGATGGAATTTCCGGTTTCTTTCACTAGGACTAGTATTGAGCCCAGAGGGCATGGAGTTAGAATAATACCGTTCGACACCGCGAAGTGTTACTTGTTGTGAAAATTGTAGTCTTTGTTCTTGACGTCAAAGTCGGCGTCAGTCAGTCCAACATTGAATTTCAAGTTCTGGTATGTGTATTCTTCGATAACATCTTTGTCAACATCCACTGCGGCGCCTTTCTTGGGCCAACCGTAGGCAGCATATCGAACGGGAATTTTCCACTCATCGTCCATGAAAATTTGGGCAAGATGGAAATCGTAGTGTGGTTGTTGAATTGCATGTGTCACCTGAATGATAGAGCAATTTCGTCCGCCCACTTTGGCACCCGATACCAATTCGACGTTACAAAAACCGTGACGCTTGTCTTTTTCACCGCGTTCAATGAGTTTCATAACTAGATTTTCGATTCCAATGTCTGTAATTGGATAGCGTTGGCCGGCCATTGCCAAGAAACTATTCGTTTCGAGCAAATGAGTTCCAAGGATTCGCTTCATTCCGCCTTCGTGAGCAAATAGTTTACCTTGGTTTAGGTTTTCGACGTAAAGGACCTCACGGCCCTTGACGGAGGCGGGTTTCAAGAACGCAATGTAAACACTAAAAGGGACAGCGATTCTGTTATCTTGAATCTTGCGATTGCGGACTTTGGCAAACATGAATTCATGTTCCCCAACGTCGTCGCCAATTCTCTCTCGTTTCACCAAAACTCCGGTATAGTCCTTAAGGTCTGCTCGAATCTGACCAAGGCTTTGGTGAGCCAACTGAATTGCGGGGTCAAGCGGGTGGGGGGCGATTGCTCCTGAAGTGGATGGCTCGATCTTAGAAACCCTAAACACTGGCTCTGTTAAACCGCCCCCCGGCGTTGGTTGCTGTGCAGCCAGAAAACCGGACGAGAAAGTAGTAAAAGCGAGGGAGCACAAGGCAGTGCGAAACCAAGTTTTGCCAAAACACTTCATCGAAAAAATACTCCGCTACTTCCCGGTGGATCCGTGTTGAGGTCGCAATGGATGCAACCGCTGTTCTTTAATCTTTTCAAGTATCGATCGGAAGATTGTAGTTCAATGAAAATTTGTGGCCGTCTCGTCACAAACCCACCTCAGCCTGAATTGCGCAGTGATGGTTTTTCGATGATTTGTAATGCCGGCATTGCATGCGGAGCCTTATTTTCCATATTTGCCGGACCAATTTGCTTTTGACCGTATAGCATTTCCAAATACAGGCTCTGAAAGCGGTCGACCATTTGCGCGAGGTCGAATCGCTCCATCGCAGACTTTTTTGCGGCGCGCACCAAGGCAATCCGTTCTGGAGTGTTTTCAATCGCCAGTTTCATTAGATCGGCTAGAGTTGCCGGATCGTTTCCTTGGAAAGTCCACCCCAAAAGTTCGCCGGTTTGAGGTAAATGAAGGACTTCATTTAGGCCGCCAACCTCTGTGGCGATAACGGGCGTTCCGATCATTTGAGCTTGAATCGTTACTAGGGAAAGACCCTCACTGAGTGACGGATGAACAAATGCATCTGCTGCGCTGATCCAACGTTCTGGTCGGTCTTGAAATCCGAGCAACTTCACATGATCCTGCAAATCGTATTTACGAATGAGTTGCTCGAGTGCTGGTCTTGACTTGCCCTCTCCGCAAATGACAACGCAGAATTCGGGCATGTGCCATCGCAGGTGGTGGGCGGCCTCGATTAGACGCTCGTATCCTTTGCAAGGGATCAAGCTTCCAACTGCGCAGTACAGAGGCGTGCTATGGTTTATTCCAAGATGCTCGCAAGCCCAGAATCGCTCGACCCAACGTTCGAGCTGTGGTGCTTCCAGTCCACCATGAATGACGTGCGTTTTCCGTTCCGCCACGCCGCCTTGGATGCAAACTTCGCGAACCGCGTTGGACACGCAGACCACTGCATCAAGCATCCAGTTGTAGCGGACTGCCGACCGTATCGGAAACGCGGTATGCTTGACCCCAACACGTTTGATGCCCATCTTTCCAATCATTGCGAGGGATCCCCAAATCAGCGAATGGGAGTCGTTGGCATGAATAAGCTGTGTGCCGCGTTGTATGAGAGTCTTCCGCAATTTCAGCAGGGCTTGTGGCCTCGGAATGCGTCCCGTCATCCCAACGCAATCGAGTCCTGAGTGCTGGATGCGACCATGCAAAGGACTTGCTTCATCGCAAACCCATAGAATTGAATGACCTTGTTCAATAAGTCCGTTCCCGAGCGACCATAAAAATTGCTCGCCGCCTCCCCAGCTAATTTGGGAGGACATCAGCGCCAGCTTCATTTTCAGCGGCTGCATCTGAGAAATTCCTGGACGAAACGGGGAATGGTGACACAAAGCTGACGATAGTAGGCTTTTCCATTCCGCAGGGTCTAGGCCAAAATCCCATGTTCTAATTGCGGTTTCATCGTTATCTTCTAAGCTGCCAATCGTCCAAGAACAATCACGAACCCCCCGTCATTGGAAAACCATGAAACTTCGACGCAACACCTTGTTACCACTCCGTTTCGACCCAACCGGAGCGATCCTCCCAAATTTTGGTATTGATACCAAGCAAATATCCGAATTGCTGCCGATACTTGGTGGTATTCGCGATGCGATCATGACAACGGAGCTAGAAATGCTAGCAGGCAAGTTGACCATCCCGGCGGACATGGAGCCGCTGGATGCAGGCTTCATCAAAATGCCAGACAGACTTCTAGCGGAATACGAAGCCAATAGGCAGGGAAGCGAGCTCGGCAGGTTGTTTAAACGAGCCACGCACCTCCACAAGATCGTGGATCGCGTAGTTGTACTTGGTATTGGCGGTTCTTATATGGGTGCTCGGGCGATCTTGGAATCTTGCTGCCAGCCCTATTGGAACGAGCTGTCTCGAGGCGATCGAGGCAGCAAACCAAGAATGTACTTCGAAGGGAACAATTTCGACAACGACGCTTCTCAAGCACTCCTTCATTTGCTTGGAGTACACAAAAATCAACCTGCCGCGTCTGAGCTAGATCGATGGGCATTGGTCGTGATCAGTAAAAGTGGAGGAACCTTGGAAACCGCTGCAGCATTCCGCCAATTCCTGGCCGCACTTGAATCGAGCACAGGCGGTGACCGAGAGAAACTGGTCGAGTTGTTGGTGCCAGTTACGGGAATGGGCGGCAAACTACACAAAATGGCGAGCGAACTTGGGGTCACGGACCTCTATCCGGTTCCGGACGGGGTTGGTGGACGTTGCTCGATTCTTTCGGCGGTCGGCTTGGTCCCGGCTGCAATCCTGGGAGTAAACGTCGTTGAACTATTGCAAGGTGCTTCGGCCATGACCAAACACTTTCTAACTGCAAAACCGGAGGATAACATTGTTTTACAATATGTAGCTGCCAACCATTTGCTCGAAAAATATCGGGGAATTAACATTCGCGTCATGAGCGTTTGGAGCAAAGCGTTGGAATCGTTTGGGATGTGGTACGACCAATTAGCCGCTGAAAGCCTCGGAAAAAACCTGTTGGGCTTTACTCCGCTGACAACTCTCAACACTCGCGATTTGCACTCGCGCCACCAACAGCACCAACAAGGAAAACGCGACAAAGTATTCAACAATATTATCGTTGACGAATATCGATTTGATTCACTAGCCATTGGCGCCCGAAACGCCGACGCAGATTCACTTAATGAAATTGCCGAAAAAACACTCCCAGAAGTAATGCAAGCTGCGATTGAAGGAACCAACCAAGCTCTGCGAGACGACGGTCGCCCGTCAACCAATCTTCATGTTCCCCGAGTCGACGAGTTGCATATGGGGCAACTATTTCAAATGATGATGCTGGCGACCGTGGTAGAGGGACGATTGATGGGGGTTAATCCTTATGGTCAGCCTGGAGTCGAGGCCTACAAAAAAAATATGAATCGATTGCTTGGCAGGAAGTAATCAATTCGTTGCTTTTTACGATTCCCCGCAGTTATACGATTCCCCGCAGTTATACGTGAGGATAAACTAACTTGTGGTCTGTCACACATTAATTTGAGGGTAATGGACGAGGCAACGAGTCCTCAATGCGGTCGATTTGCAAGGACTCGTTGCTACGACGAACCCTAATTCATAGCTGTGACAGACCACTAGCCCAACTTTCACTCAAAAAACCAACGGAGTTTACTTGTGACGACTCAGTATACCGAAGCCATTGCCGGTCAGATTACGCCTGAAATGGAATTCGTGGCAAAACGCGAAAACCTTACTCCTGAACTGATCCGGGACGAGGTGGCTGCTGGACGAATGGTCATCCCTGCAAACAAAGTCCACTTGCAAGGGAACCTCGAACCGATGTGTATCGGTATTGCGGCCACCTGCAAGATCAACGCAAACATTGGCAACTCTGCGGTTACAAGCAACATTGAGGAAGAACTCGACAAGCTGCATGTATCCGTGCACTACGGTGCAGACACGGTCATGGATTTGTCAACCGGCAAAGACATCGACAATATCCGCACCAAGATCATCGCTGCCTCTCCCGTCCCCATCGGGACGGTACCGATTTATCAAATGCTCGAAGAGTTGGGCGGTAATATTGAAGACATGCGAGCTCAACACTTCCTGGACATGGTCGAACACCAGGCCAAGCAAGGGGTCGATTATATGACGATTCATTGCGGTGTACTGCTCGAGCATTTGCACTTAACGACTTCGCGAGTCACTGGCATCGTCAGCCGCGGCGGTTCGCTCATCGCCAAATGGATGATGGTTCATCGTAAGCAGAATCCTCTTTACGAAGCTTTCGATGACCTCTGCGACATCATGAAGCAGTACGACGTGACTTGGAGCTTAGGCGATGGTTTGCGGCCCGGTTCGATTGCGGACGCGAGCGACGCAGCTCAATTTGCAGAGCTAGATGTATTGGGCAAGCTTTGCAAGAAGGGCTGGGCCAAAGGAACTCAAGTGATGGTGGAGGGGCCTGGGCATATTCCGATGGACCAGATTGAGATGAACATCAAAAAGCAAATTGAAGTTTGTCATGGCGCTCCGTTTTACGTTCTTGGTCCATTGGTGACTGACGTTGCCCCAGGCTACGATCATATTACCAGTTCGATTGGTGCGGCATTAGCTGGATGGGCTGGTGCGGCGATGCTTTGCTACGTTACACCCAAGGAACACCTTGGTCTGCCCAATCGCGAAGACGTCAAACAGGGAGTTATCGCATACAAGATTGCGGCTCATGCGGCGGACGTTGCTCGCAAACGACCTGGCGCACAAGATCGTGACAATGCACTATCCAAAGCTAGGTTCGCATTCGATTGGAACGAACAGTTCCGGTTGTCGTTGGATCCGGAAACGGCCAAGGCATACCACGATGAGACCCTGCCTCAAGACACGTTCAAAAGCGCTCACTTTTGCAGCATGTGCGGTCCCAAGTACTGTTCGATGCGAATCACAGAGGATATCCGAAAGATGGCAGCCGAAAGCACAGAGCCCTTTCTCGTCGAGATCAAGGGATAGAATTCTAGATGACTCACCGGCTTTGCAAAACACTTGGCATTCTAGCAATTGTTGCCTTCTTTTGTCCATTTGTATTCGCGCAATCGACGACTGATCCGGACACCAGCCCACCGGTGAAGTGGTGGAAAGGGAATTTGCATACGCACTCGCTCTGGAGCGATGGCGATGATTTTCCAGAGATGATTGCAGCCTGGTATCAGGAACATGAGTACAACTTCCTCGCTCTCTCCGATCATAATGTATTAAGCGAAGGAACCCGTTGGATGCCGCTCAAGTCGATACTTCAACGGGGCGGCCCAGATGTGTTCACCAAATACGAAAAGAGATTCGGCCGTGCATGGGTCGAAACTCGTACTCCGGAGGACAAGAGTGATCTGGAGGTGCGACTAAAGCCACTCGACGAATTCCGCGGCTTGGTAGAACGCGGCGGTAAGTTCCTGATGATTCCTGCCGAGGAAATCAGTGATAAAACGGAAGAAAAACCAGTGCACATGAACGCCACGAATTTGCTCGAGTTGATTAAGCCACTCGGCGGTGCGACCGTCCGCGAAGCAATGTCCAACAATCTGCGACAGGTGCTGGAGCAAGAAAAAAAAAGAGGACGAGAGATTTTGCCGCACCTCAATCATCCCAACTTCGGTTATGGTGTTACGGCGGAGGACTTAGCGCACGTGATTGCGGAGAATTTCTTCGAAGTCCACAACGGTCATCCCGGTGTAAATCAGCTAGGCGATGCTACGCATCCAAGTATTGACCGGATGTGGGACATCGCGAACACGATTCGCATTTTAAATCTTAATGCCGCGCCGTTGATGGGAGTCGCAACGGACGACAGCCATCAATATCATGGAAAACCTGGAGCGCATGTCGGCCGAGGTTGGGTTCAAGTTCGCAGTCGTTACCTTACCCCCGAGCATTTGATTCGCGCCATGAAAGCCGGCGAATTTTATGCATCAAGCGGTGTGGTGATTGACGATGTTCAATTCGACATTGCTCAAGGAGAGTTGAGCGTATCAATCCAATCAGAAGCGGACGAAACATATGTCACAGAATTCATTGCGTCGCTCAAACCATCCAAGTCTTCAAAGTCCTCGATTGCGCCGCCGAGCAAAGGTGACGAACAATCATCGAAGCTACTTGATCCAGACTTGATTGGCGTTGTCGCGGCCAAAGTAGAGGGCAAGAAAGCCAGATACAAACTGACCGGACGCGAATTGTACGTGCGGGCAATCATAACAAGTTCTGCGGAGCCAGTTGATCCGAGTTGGAACGGCCAACGCAAACAAGCTTGGACACAACCCGTTGGTTGGCTGAAACCTTAAAAATGTGTGGTCGATTGATCCGGCGTAGACGCAGATCACCCCATTGCCTGTAAGCGATATCAAGCGGCCTCGGTAATAAAACCCAAGTGCAGTTCGCAGTGGCGCAGATTGAACTGGTCCCACTCCTCTCGCATGATCTTTCCAAACGCTGGGTGCTTGCTCCGAGTGTGGTCTTCGCAAAGCAACCGGTTACTCCCTCCCCAACGATTGAAAATGCTGCCCGAAAGCCGATGTCGTTTTCCGTGGCCACTACATGGCTTCGGCAGGATGGTCACAGCGTTGGGACTATTGATGCCACCAGCTATCTGAAAACGTCGACAGTATACTTACGCTGGATTTATCTTAATAAACTGTCACCGAACGTATTCTCATGTCAGACGTCACTCGCATTCTATCCCAAATTGAATCTGGCGATCCACAAGCGGCGGAGCAGCTTCTGCCGCTGGTATATGACGAGCTGCGCAAACTTGCGGCGGCGAAACTTGCGAGTGAAAAGACTGGGCAGACTCTTCAAGCGACGGCGCTGGTACATGAGGCTTATCTGAGATTAGTTGATCAGACGACGGCGCAGCAGTGGGATGGTCGCGGCCATTTTTTGCTGCTGCCGCCGAGGCGATGCGCCGAATCCTAATCGAGAATGCTCGGCGCAAGAAAAGGCGGAAACACGGCGGTGAACTGGTTCGAGTCGAATTGTGCGACGGTGAAATCCTCTGCCAAGTCCCCCCAGACGACTTGCTGGCGATCGACGATGCCCTTTTGCGACTTGCTGAGGAAGATCAGGTCAAGGCAAAACTGGTGGAGCTTCGGTTTTTCGTTGGTTTGAGCGTTGAGGATGCGTCCAAGATACTAGGGATATCCACCTCAACCGCCAAAAGATACTGGCGTTACGCGCGGGCTTGGCTACACCGGGAAGTGAGAGGAATCGAGTTGCCTTTGCTAAACTCAGAAAATAATTTTGATGAAAATCAAGCCGTGGTAATCGGCTCCCCGAACCACAGCGTCCTTAAATCGCTCGGCCGAACGCTCAATGACGTTCCACGCATTATGCTGCGCGAACGCAAAAACCTAGTCAGCGATCCCATTGTGCGGCCTCGTTCGAAAGAAATGCCAGCCGACCAGGTTGACAGCCGATATCGACTCGAAGGTGAAATCGCTCGCGGTGGCATGGGGGCCATCATCAAGGGACGCGATGTCGACTTGGGACGCGATCTGGCCATCAAGGTGCTGCTCGATTCACACAAAGATAAACCCGACGTCGTCCAACGCTTCATCGAAGAAGCTCAAATCGGGGGCCAACTACAACACCCCGGAATCGTGCCCATTTACGAACTTGGTCAGTTCGGCGACCAACGCCCGTTCTTTAGCATGAAGCTGGTCAAAGGCCAAACGCTGGCCGAACTGCTGACTGCTCGAAAGGATCCAACCGAAGACCGAGCCAAGTACCTAGGTATCTTCGAACAAATTTGCCAAACGATGGCCTATGCACATAGTCGAGGCGTAATCCATCGCGACTTGAAGCCCGCCAACATCATGATCGGTGCCTTTGGCGAAGTGCAAGTCATGGACTGGGGCCTGGCCAAAGTGCTATCCGCCGGTGGTATCGCTGACGAAAAGAAATCGCTCGAAAAGCAGACCGAGGTCAGCATCAGCATCATCCGCACTTTGCGGAGTGTGGGTAGTGATTCACCCGGCACTTTGGGTTCCATGACCCAGATGGGAAGCGTGATGGGTACACCCGCTTACATGTCCCCGGAACAAGCGCTCGGCGAAGTCGATCGACTGGACGAACGGACGGATGTGTTTGGCTTAGGGGCCATCTTGTGCGAGATCCTAACCGGCAAGCCGCCGTATGTTGCGACCAGTGGCGAACAAGTCTTTCGATTGGCCAGTCGTGGCAAACTAGAAGATTGTTATGCGAGACTCGATGCATCCGGAGTCGATGCCGAGCTACTCCATGTTGTCCGCAATGCTATCGCACTGGAACCCAATGACCGACTACGAGACGCGGGCGAACTTTCGAAGCGAGTCTCTGAGTATTTGCAATCGGTCGATAGCCGCTTACGCCAAGCAGAAATCGATCGCGTTTCTGAAACAGCGAGGGCTGAGGAAGCCTTGAAAACAGTCGCCCAGGAGGTGGTCGCTCGTCAGGAAGCTCAGGCACGGATGGTCGAAGAGCGCCGGAGGCGTTTGGCGACGATGGCCCTTGCCGCTTCGTTGTTGATGGGCGTGATTGGAATCGCTTGGTTCGCGTTTCATGCCACCAACCAAAAGAATCTCGCACAGTCAGCCATGCAAGCAGCCGACATAGAACGCGAGCGAGCCGAAAAATCGCAACATGCTGAGGCTATTCAAAGGCAAGCCGCAGAAGCCGCTCGCATGGCCGAGACTGAGCAACGTTCTTCCGCCGAGCAAGAGCGAGACAAAGCGAAAGCCCTGAGCTTAGAATTAACGAACGAGAAAACAGAGTTGAGTCGGCAAAAAGAAGATCTACGGCGTGCCCACTATGCAGCCTCGATGAGCTTGATTTCCGCTGCATGGCAAACCGACAACGTCCCAAGCGTCATCAAAATCCTCGAGGAGCAAAAGCCGAAGCCGGGCGAGAAGGATCTGCGTGGGTTCGAGTGGCACTACTGGGATCGCCAATGCCACGCCGAGCTCTGGACACGGAAAATAGAAGGTTCTGAACGAGCGCCCTCTGGGTTATCGAGATTTACAAACCATTTGGTGTTCAGCGGCAATGGTCAACGAATTTGCATATTTGATACCGCACCTCGAGCAAACAGAACTTCAAAATCGATCCAATCGATCCGCTTGTTGGATGTCCCCACTGGCAAAGAGCTATCGAGTTGGGAAAGCCCAGACAGCAGTTTCAACCTAATTCTTCGTACGTCAATCAACAACGACGGCACTCGGATCGCTTTGCCCAAATCGAATGATCCTGGCGAAACAACTCCTGGTGGTTTTGGACGTGTGCCAGCGCCCGAGCCAGAAGATCTAAAACTGCTGGTGCTCGATACGGTCGGTTGGAAAGAGATCTTCTCGCTTAGCGGGAAAGAAGTTCTCTCGGAGAATGGATCGCTGATGGAGTGTTTCC